>PXDB01000067.1 GCA_003565155.1 Nitriliruptoraceae bacterium
CCCCGGATGATCTCCGCGCCGTAGCCGCCCATGTTGATCCCCAGCGCGATCGCACCGAGCACGGCCACGGAGCGACCACGCAACCAGGGGATCAGGTCCCCGAGCAGGATCGGGATCGCGATCACCAGGATGGTCAGCAGGATGATCGCGGAGATGCCGCGGGCGAACTCCACGAACCCGAAGGACAGCCCGCGAACCCAGCGCCGCTGCGAGAGCCGTCCCACGCCCACCACCAGGGAGAGGAAGATCCCCAGGGCGAAGGCGCCCGCCAGGATCTGGAGCGTCGCGAGCGTGCCGTTCCACAGCTGTGCGTACTGGCCCGGTGTCAGCACCAGATCTCCCACGAGCAGCCTTTCTTCTGGACCGCGAGGCGGCGGCTGTGGACGGGGCGGGCCGGCGGGACGTCGACACGGTCACGTCGGACCCCGGGGAGCCTAGGACCCCGGGGTCCGACGAGCGAGCGGGTCAGTCGAGGAAGTCCTCGAGGTTGAGGCTGTTGGCGAGCTCGACGTCCTCGTCATCGAAGTCGTCGTACGCGGAGATGATCTCCATCGTGGTGCCGTCCTCGCGGAACTGGTTCAGCACCTCGTTGAAGGCGTCGCGGAAGTCCTCATCGTCGAAGCCGTGGCCACCGCAGGGGAAGACCTCGTTGCCGTCCGCATCGACGGGGAAGAAGGGCTCGACGCCCTCGATGCCGTCGCGGGCGGCCACCTGGGTGGAGACGGTGGCGGCGGTCCCGGTGACCACGTCGACCTCACCGGCCTCGAGCGCGCGGTACATCCCGTCGATGTCACCGAAGGTCTCGACCTGCTCGTCCGGGACACCGGCGTCCTCGAGGTACTGGACCTCCACGGTGCCGGAGGCGACGGCCACGATGACGTCGGGGTTGTCGACCAGCGACTGGTAGTCGACGATGTCGAAGGGGTTGCCCTCGGCGACGGCCAGCGACTCCGAGACGCAGTAGTCAGGGTCGGAGAAGAAGATCTGCTGCGCGCGGTCCGGGGTGATGTACATACCGGCGGTGATCATGTCGAACTGGCCGGCCTGGAGACCACCGATCAGCTCACCGAACTCCACGACCTCGGCGTTCATCTCCTGGATGCCGAGCTCGGCGAGCACGGCGCGGGCGACGTCGGGGGCGATGCCGGTCACCTCGCCGTCGTCATCGACGTACCCGAAGGGCACCTCGTTGGCGACACCGACGGTGATCGAGCCCGCTTCCTGCAGGTCAGCGAGCAGGCCGGTCGCCTCCGGGGCGTCGTCGTCGGCGGCCTCCTCGTCGTCGGTGACCTCCTCGGCATCGGTGTCCTCGACGTCGTCGGCGACCTCCTCGCCGTTACAGGCCGCGGCGATCACCGCCAAAGACGCCAGCGCGACCGCGGTGCGCAGCATCCGGCTCCGCTTGCGGGTTCCGTTCGTGACTCTCATGGATCTGATCCTCTCGATGTCTCGATCGTGCTCTTGCTCGGGCGTCGTAGCCACCGACCACGGCATCGGGGCACGTCGGTGCTCCCCGCCATCGGGCGTTGACGCCCGGCAGCGGATGGGGCTCGTTCCTTCACGGTGTGCGGCACGTGGGGCGGGGTCGCGTGTGGGTGTGCTGCGACCCTCGGCGGAAGGTGCTGCGAGGTACGGGCGGGGGCGCCACCGAGGCTCGGTCGGCGCACCGATGCGGAACCGCCTGTACGTCCTGCGTGCCGTGATCCGTTGGGGCTCCGTCCGTGGCTGTTCGGCGATACTAGGAAGCCACCCGGAAGCTGTCCACTAGCGCGGTCGTACGCCGGCCTCAGGCGTCGGGCGGAGCGAGGGGCCCTGCCAGCGGCACCCCGGGCCGGTACGCCAGGTGCAGATGGTTCGGTGCGTCCAGCACCGTCAACCACGCCGCGGCACCGACGCCGAGGTGGCCGACGTCGTGCCGGCGCAGCGCCACCGCACCGCCACGGGTGGCGGCCCACACCGCCTCGGACGGCGTGAGCCCGCACTCCCGGACGGCCAGGGCGATCGCGAAGGGCATCGAGGTGGTGAAGGAGGTCCCCGGGTTGCAGTCGGTGGCCACCGCAACGGTGGCGCCCGCATCGATCAGCGCCCGAGCGTCGGGGTAGACCGGCGACCGCGTGGAGAAGTCGGCTCCCGGCACCAGGGTCGCGACGGTGCCGGCGTCCGCCAGGGCGTGCACGTCCTCGCGGGTCAGGTGGGTGCAGTGGTCGGCCGAGGCCGCACCCAGCTCGCACGCCAGCTGCACCCCCGGGCCGTAGCGCAACTGGTTGGCGTGCACCCGGGCCCCGAGGCCGACCGCCATCCCGGCGGTGAGCACCTCGCGGGCCTGGTCGGCGTCGAAGGCGCCCTCCTCCACGAACACATCCACCCACCGCGCCAGCGGCGCACAGACCTCGAGCATCCCACCGGTGACCAGCGACACGTAGGCGTCGACGTCGCCGTCGAAGGCTGCGGGCACCACGTGGGCGCCGAGGTAGGTGGTCTCCTCGGTGAGCCCCGCCGCGACCTCCAGGCAGCGCCGCTCGGTGTCGACGTCGCCGCCGTAGCCGGACTTGATCTCCACGACGCCGGTGCCCTGGCGGCGCATCTCCTGCACCAGCGCCGTCGCACGCTCCGCGAGCTGTGCGGTGTCGGCGGCGCGGGTCGCCGCCATCGTCGAGCGGATGCCACCGGCCTCGTACGGCTCACCGGCCATGCGGGCGGCGAACTCCGCGGACCGGTCACCGCCGAACACGACGTGGCTGTGGCTGTCCACGAAGCCGGGCAGCACGCAGCGCGGGCCCACCTCGACCCGGTGGTCGGTCGCCGGCGCGCGGCCGGCGTCGCCGACCCAGACGACCACCCCGTCCTCCACCACCACCGCGGCGTCGGTGCGCACGCCCAGGGGGCTGCCGTCACCGAGCTCCGGCACGCAGGTGACCAGCTCGCCGATCCGGTCGTAGCAGATGCTCGCCGCCGTCACGCACCCGCCTCCCGCGCGCCGGCGATGGCCGTCGCGAGCGCCCCGCCGACGTCGCCCATGGTGTGATGACCCCCGGCGACGACGACACGGCCGTCGACGACGACGTGGGTGACGTCCTCCGCGCGCGCGCCGAACACCACCGCCGCAGCGGCCGTCACCGGATCGGCACCGGCGGTACGGACGCTGTCGAGCCCTACCGTGACCAGGTCGGCCCGTGCCCCGGTCTCGAGCCGCCCGGCGTCGGCGAAACCCAGCGCCGCCTGACCCTCCGGCCCGAGAGCGGTCAGCAGGGCGTCGGCGTCCAGGTGTCCGCGCCGACCCGTGGCCAGCCGCTGGTCCCACTCGGCGCGCCGGGCCTCCTCGAAGGGGTCGGTGCTGGCGTGGCTGTCGGTGCCGAGCGTCAACGGCACCCCGGCGCCCACCAGCGCCGCAGTGGGGCCGATCCCATCCGCCAGGGCCGCCTCGGTGGTCGGGCAGAGGCCGAGCCGGCTCCGTGCGCGGGCGAGCTCATCGAGGTCATCGGCGGCCAGGTGGGTGGCGTGCACCACGGTGGTCCGCGGACCGAGCACGCCCGCGGCGGCGAGCAGGGCGGTGGGGGTCCGGCCCGTCGCTGCCAGACACGCGGCGTTCTCCGCGGGTTGCTCTGACAGGTGCACGTGCAGGGGCGCGTCGTGGGCGGCAGCCCAGGCCGCGACGATCCCGAGACCGTCCGGTGGCACGGCGCGCACGGAGTGGGCGGCCGCACCCACCACGACCCGCCCGTCGCCACCGTGGGCGCGGTGCAGGTCCTCCACACGGGCAGCCCACCGGGGCCCATCCCCGTCACCGAAGCGGCGCTGTACCCCCTCCAGGGGTGCCCCGAAGCCACCGGCGAGGTAGCAGGTGTCGATGAGGCACAGCCGGATCCCGGCGTCCTCGGCGGCGGCCACCAGCGCGTGGCCCATGGCGTTCGGATCGGTGTAGGGCCGGCCGTCCGGCCCGTGGTGGAGGTAGTGGAACTCCCCCACCGAGGTCCAGCCGGCCAGGACCAGCTCCGCGTAGGTGGCCCGTGCCAGCGCGTAGAGCGCGTCGGGATCGAGCGCCCCCGCGAGGGCGTACATGCGCTCGCGCCAGCCCCAGAAGCTGTCGGCGCCCGGCGCCTCGGCCGCGCCGCGCAGCGCCCGGTGGAACACATGGCTGTGGACGTTGGCGAGGCCGGGCAGGGTCAGGCCCGGGAGGGACACCACCTCGGCGTCATCGACCGCCGACCCCGCGCCGGCCGACGCCACGTCGGTGATGCGTCCGTCGGTCACCGTGATCACCACGTCGGGGGTGATGCCGGTGTCCGGGAGCCAGGCCAGCTCGCAGCGGTACCGGGTCATGGCGCACCCCGCCGGGTCTGGTCGATGCCGAGCAGGTCGGCCAGCACCGCGGTCAGCGCCCGCACCCCGACCAGGCAGTCGGCGGTCTCCGCGTGCTCCTCGGGCGCGTGGGACACGCCGGTCGGGTTGCGGACGTGCAGCATCGCGGTGGGCACCCCCGCCGCCGCCAGGATGCCGGCGTCATGCCCCGCGCCAGTGGCGAGCCGGGGCGGGGGTGCACCGACGATCCCCCCCACCACCCCGGCCAGGCGGTCGGCCAGGTCCCGGTCGAGCACGACCGGCGGGCTGAAGGACTCCTCCACCGCCCTGACCCCGATCTCGCGCTCGAGCTCGGTGACCAGGGCCCGCACCTCCGCGGCCCCGTCGGCACGGGCGTCGAGCCAGGCCCGCACCTCGGCGGGGATGGCGTTGACGGCGTTGGGGGTGGCCACCACCCGCCCGACCGTGGCGACCACGTCGGCACGGCCCCGCCGTGCGGCCGCATCCCGTGCCGCCAGCACGAGACGTGCGTGGGCCAGCATGGGGTCGTCGCGGTCCTCCAGCCGGGTCGTGCCGGCGTGGTCGGCCCGACCCGCGAGATCGAACCGCCACCGCCCGTGGGGACGGATGGCGCTGCCGACCGCCACGGGCGCGCCGAGGTCGATCAGCGCGCGGCCCTGCTCGATGTGGAGCTCGACGAAGACGCCCATGGCTGCCACGCGCGCCGGCGCGGGGCCCACCGCAGCGGGGTCGCGGCCGGTGGCGGCCAGCACCTCGGCCAGGGTGCGGCCGTCCGCGTCGGTGCGTGCCAGCGCGGCCTCCGGCGCGAGCTGGCCGGTGAGCAGCCGCGAGCCGGCGCACGCGACCCCGAAACGGGCGCCCTCCTCCTCGGCGAAGGCGACGACGGCCAGGGGCCGGCGGGGTGGGGTGGCCCCCACCTCGACGCGGCGTTGCAGCGCGTCGACGGCCAGCAGCGCGCTGACCACACCGAGCGGCCCGTCGAAGGCGCCGCCGCGTGGGACCGAGTCGAGGTGGCTGCCGGTGACCACGGCGCGCCGGTCGTCGTGGGCACCCGGTGCGGGGGGATCTCCCCACCACGCCCACAGGTTCCCGGTGCGGTCCTCCTCCACCGCAAGGCCCCGCGCCTCGGCCGTGGACCGGAACCACTCGCGCAGCTCGAGCTCCGCCGCACCGAAGGCGAACCGGCGGTACCCGCCCGCCGGGTCGCGGCCGATCGGCGCGAGCTCGGCCCACAGGCGCTGGAATCCCGCCCCCGTGTCGCTGTCGACCCCGGTCATGTCGGCCCCATGTCCGCGGGTGCCGACCCCTCGCGCATCGGGACGCGCAGCCCCCTGGCCACCGCGGCCTCCTCCGCCGCCGCGTAGCCGGCGTCCACGTGCCGGAGCACCCCCATGGCGGGATCGTTGGTGAGCACCCGCTCGAGCTTGGCGGCCGCCAGCGGCGTGCCGTCGGCGACGGTGACCTGCCCGGCGTGGATCGAGCGGCCCATGCCGACCCCGCCACCGTGGTGGATCGACACCCAGGACGCACCCGAGGCGACGTTGACCATCGCGTTGAGCAGCGGCCAGTCGGCGATCGCGTCGGAGCCGTCGCGCATCGCCTCGGTCTCCCGGTAGGGGGAGGCCACCGACCCGCCATCGAGGTGGTCCCGGCCGATCACGATGGGCGCCGACACCTGCCCGGAGGCCACGAGGTCGTTGAAGGCGAGCCCGGCGCGGTCCCGCTCGCCGGACCCGAGCCAGCAGATCCTGGCCGGCAGCCCCTGGTAGGCCACCCGCTCCCCCGCCAGGGTGATCCACCGGCGCAGGTGGTCGTCCTCGCCGAACAGCTCCAGGATCGCCCGGTCGGTGGCGGCGATGTCCGCCGCATCGCCGGACAGCGCCGCCCACCGGAAGGGCCCCTTGCCGGCGCAGAACAGCGGCCGGATGTAGGCGGGCACGAAGCCGGGGAAGTCGAAGGCCCGCGCGCAGCCGCCCTCGCGGGCCTCGGACCGCAGCGAGTTGCCGTAGTCGAACACCTCGGCGCCGCCGTCGAGGTAGCCGACCATCGCCGCGACGTGGGCCGCCATGGAGGCCCGTGCCCGCTCGGTGAAGGCGGCCGGGTCCTGCTCCCGCTCGTGGTGCCAGTCCTCGAACGCGCAGTCGGCGGGCAGGTAGGCCAGGGGGTCGTGGGCGGAGGTCTGATCGGTGACGACATCGATCGCCACCCCGCGGCGCAGCAGCTCCGGTACGACCACCGCGGCGTTGCCGAGCAGCCCCACCGACAGCGGCGTGCGGTCACGACGCGCCTGCTCGATGCGGGCGATGGCGTCATCGAGGTCGTCGGCGGCGACGTCGAGGTAGCGGTCCGCCAGCCTGCGCTCGATGCGGGAGGGGTCGCACTCCACCACCAGGGCGACGCCACCGTGCATGGTGACCGCCAGGGGCTGCGCACCGCCCATGCCACCGAGCCCGGCGGTCAGCGTCACCGTGCCCGTCAGGCTGCCCCCGAACCGCTGGGCGGCCACGGCACCGAAGGTCTCGTAGGTGCCCTGCAGGATCCCCTGGGTCCCGATGTAGATCCAGGAGCCGGCCGTCATCTGGCCGTACATCGTCAGCCCCAGGGCGTCGTGGCGGCGGAACTCCTCCCAGCTCGCCCAGTCGGGCACGAGGTTGGCGTTGGCGATGAGGACCCGCGGCGCCCACTCGTGGGTCCGGAGCACGCCCACGGGGCGCCCCGACTGCACGAGCAGGGTCTCGTCGTCGGCGAGGCGGTGCAGGGTCCGCTGGATCGCGGCGTAGGAGGGCCAGTCGCGGGCGGCCTTGCCGGTCCCGCCGTAGACGACCAGCTCCTCGGGGTGCTCCGCCACGGCCGGGTCGAGGTTGTTGGCCAGCATCCGCGAGGCGGCCTCCTGCCCCCAGCCGGGTGCGGTGCGCTGGCCTCCGCGGGGTGCGGTGATGGTGGGTGGGACATCCATCCGGGGGCCTCTCCTCCGAGGGCGGGCTCGTCGCCCGCACGTCAGTCCAGCGGACCGGTGACGGCCTCGACCGCCGTCAACAGGCGACCGTCGACGACGAGCCGGTACGCGGCCTCGATCTCCGGTGCCACGTGCCGGTCCGGCCCTGGCCCGGGGACGTGCTCGCGGAGCGCGTCCCTGGCGGCGGCGGTCGCCGGGGCCGGCGCCAGCGGCGCGCGGAGATCGAGCCCCCGCGCGGCGGTCAGCAGCTCGATCGCCAGGACCCGTGCGCATCCGTCGAGGGTGCGACGCAGCTTGCGTGCCGCGCCCCAACCCATGGACACGTGGTCCTCCTGCATCGCCGAGGAGGGGATCGAGTCCACCGATGCGGGCGTCGCCAGGCGCTTGCACTCGGCGACGATCGCCGCCTGGGTGTACTGGGCGATCATGTACCCCGAGTCCACCCCGGGGTCGTCGGCCAGGAAGGGCGGCAGCCCCTGGTTGCGGTCGGTGTCGAGGAACCGGTCGGTACGACGCTCGGCGATCGCGGTGAGGTCCGCGACGGACACGGCGAGGTGGTCGAGGACCTGCGCGATCGGGGCGCCGTGGAAGTTGCCGTTGGACTCGACCCTGCCATCGTCGAGGAGTGCCGGGTTGTCGATGGCGCTGGCCAGTTCGCGGTCGGCGACCGTGGCCGCGAAGGCGAGCAGGTCCCGCGCCGCGCCCGCCACCTGAGGTGCGCACCGCAGGGAGTAGGCGTCCTGGATTCGGGTGCAGTCGGGGGTGCGGTGGCTGTCCACGATGGCGGACCCGGCGAGCAGCCGACGCAGGTTGGCGGCGCTGGCCTGCTGGCCCGGGTGGGGCCGCAGCGCCATGACGTCCGCGGCGAAGACCCGATCGGTGGCCAGGAGCCCCTCGACGCTCATCGCCGCGGTGACGTCAGCGACCCGCAGCAGGTCACCGAGATCGTGGCAGGCCAGGACCAACTGGCCCAGCATCCCGTCGGTGCCGTTGATCAGCGCGAGGCCCTCCTTGGCAGCGAGCGCGACCGGGGTCAGGCCGGCGGCCCGCAGCGCCTGCTCCGCGGGCCGCAACTGCCCCTCGGCGTCGCGCACCTCGCCCTCCCCCATCAGCGCCAGCGCCACCGCCGACAGCGGCGCCAGGTCACCGGAGCAGCCGAGGCTGCCGTGCTCGGGGACCACCGGCGTGAGGCCCGCGTTGAGGAGCCCCGCCAGACCCTCGGCCACCTCGGGGCGCACACCGGTGTGTCCCGAGGCCAGGGTGCGCAGCCGCAGCAGCATCATGGCGCGGACGACCTCGCGCTCCACCTCCGGCCCCGTCCCCGCGGCGTGGGAACGGATCAACGACCGTTGCAACTGGGCCCGCAGGGCCGCGGGGATGTGGCGGGTCGCCAGGGCCCCGAACCCGGTGGAGACGCCGTAGACGGGCCGGTCGGCCGCCGCCAAGGCGTCGATGGCGGCACGCCCGGCCTGCAGCGCGGCTCGGGCCTGATCGTCGAGGTGGACCGACCAGCCGTGCCGGGCGACCCCCACCACCTGCGCCTGCGCGAGCGGACCAGGCCCGACGTCGACACCGGCGGCGCCACCACCCGTTCGCCGGGGTGCTGCTCGCCCGTCGGCCGCCTGTTCCTGCATCCGCGTGTCCTGGATCGCCCTGCCCTGGATCGCCCTGCCCTGGCTCGCCCTGCCCTATCCGACCACGGGTGGGGCCGAGGTGGAAGCACGGCACCCTCGCTAGAGTCTCGGATACGAGACTCCGCGCAGCGCACGGAGAGGGAACACCCGCCGACCGCTGCGTGGAGGTCGGCGTCGGCGCGGCATCGAACGCAGGTTGGAGGCAGCGATCGCCCGGAACGACCACCGCCCGAACCCCTGGCACGACCCCGCAGCCGAACCCGTGCCGCCACCGGGCAGCGGGCAGGTGCCCGCTGCTGAACGTGCCCTGGCGATCGTCTGGTTCCTCGCCCGCCAGCCACGGCCGGTGACCGCCGCGGCGATCGCGCGGGAGCTCGACATCCCGCGCTCCAGCCTCTACCACCTCCTCGCCGCGCTCGAGCAGCAGGGCTTCGTGGCCCACATCAGCGAGCGGCGCCGCTACGCCCTGGGGATCGCGGCCTTCGAGATCGGCAGCGCGTTCCAGCGCCAGGCAGGACTGGAACGGCTCGCCCGGCCGCTGCTGGCCGACCTGGCGCGGAGGATCGGTCACACCTGCCATCTCGGCATCCTCGACGGCCGCGAGGTCCTCTACCTGGTCAAGGAGTCACCGACGACGCCGGACGACCTGATCACCGAGGTCGGGGTGCGGCTTCCCGCCCACTTGACCGCCTCCGGGCGGGCCATGCTCGCCGGGCAGCAGCCCTCCCACGTCATCGCCAGACTGGGACGGGCCCCGAACCTCGGGCGACGCACGGCGAGAGGCCCGCTCAGCTACCACCAGCTGGCGGGCGTGCTGCGCACCGACCGGCAACGCGGCTGGTCGGAGGAGGACGGCGAGGTCACCGAGGGCTACGCGTCGGTGGGTGCCGTGGTCCGCGCGCACCTCGGCACGCCGGCCGCCGCGATCAGCGCCACCTTCCCGAGCGACGCACTCGGTCCGGCCGCGCGGGCAGCACTCGCGGAGCAGGTGGGCGCCGTCGCTGACACCCTCACCGGGCGGTTGGGTGGCTGGCGGCCACGCCTGGCGGTGCGCTGAGGGAGCTGCGCGCCGCCGATCCCGCTCAGGCCGGTGGCAGGCCGCTGTCGGCATCACCGGCCGGACCCGCCGCCCGGCGATCGTGGAGGTGGACCCGCGAGACCGGGTAGGTCAGCTCCACCCGTGGTTCGTGGCGCAGGTCCTCGAGCACGCGCCGCCAGATCTGCTGGTCCACGGCCCGTCGACGGCGCGCGTCCACCAGCAGGCGGCCGGTGAGCATGATGCCCCCCGGCTTGACCGTCAGATAGACCGCAGGGGTGAGGTGGTTGTAGCGGATCTTGTAGGACATGGCCGCCCGCCGGATGCGCTGTTCGGCCTCCTCGGGGGTGTGTCCGCCGACCGCGTCCAGCGCCGACTGCAGGATCGCCTCCGCCACCTGCGGGTCGGACTCGAAGGTGACCAGCATCGGCACCTCGTGCCAGATGTAGGCGAAGCCCTCGGTGAAGTTGAACACCTGCTTGTTGAAGACGTACCCGTTGGGGATGTGCACGATACGGCCCGTGGACTGGTCGGCGTCGACCCAGTTCTTGATCTCGAGCACCGTGGTGCGCTGCACGCGGATGTCGATCACGTCACCCGCCACACCGTCCACCTCGATGCGGTCGTCGAGGCGGTAGGGCCGGCGCAGCATGAGGTAGATCCAGCCGGCGATGTTCTTCAGCACGTCGGCGAGCGCGAGGGCGATACCGGCGGCCGCCAGACCGAAGAAGGTCGCGAGCTCCCCGAGGGCACCCACCCACACCCACAGCAGGGCGAAGAGGCCGATCACGACGGTCACGTAGCTGGTGGCCTTGCGGGCCGGGTACCACGCCGCGGGATCGTCGATCCGTCGGGTCACCACGCGGACCACCAGCCACCACAGGCCGGTGAGCACCACCACGATCGCGACGGAAACGGCGATCTGGGCCTGCACACGGGTCAGGCCGACCGCTTCCGTCCACCACTCCAGGACCACGGGAACTCCACCCGGCGTGCACGTCAGGTCGCGCACGCGGGTGGCGCGGACGGTAGCGCCACACGCACGGTGAGCATGGGGACCGCCCCGTACGAGCAGCGCCCGTCGCCGCACCGCCGCCCCGCCCCGACCCGTACCATCGCGCGAGGCCGGCGGTGGCGCCCACGCCACCGTGCCCCGAGCGACAGGAGCGAGGTGTCGTCCTTCAGAGCGATCGCGCACGCCGCCGGCGAGGCGGGCCACAGCGCCGTGACGCGACGCGCGCTGATCGTGCTCCTGCTGGGGCTCGGGCTCGCCCTGACCTTCCTGGGCGACGCCCGGGCGGAGGGTGAGGGCGGGGTCGTCGTGGCCCCCATCGAGGGGGAGATCGACCTGGGTCTCGCACCGTTCCTGGAGCGCGTCCTCGACGACGCGGAAGCAGCCGACGCCGCTGCCGTGGTCCTGCCCATCGATACGCCCGGTGGGCGCCTCGATGCGGCGCTGGAGATCCGGCGCACGCTGCTGGCCAGCGACGTGCGCACCATCGCCTTCGTGGACGCGAGCGCCCTGTCCGCCGGGGCGCTGATCGCCATCGCCGCCGAGGAGATCCACACCGTCCCCGGTGGGGTCATGGGGGCCGCCACGCCGGTGGACGGCGCCACCGGTGCCACGGCGGACGAGAAGGTCGTCTCCGTGGTGCGCTCCACCTTCCGGGCCACCGCGCAGGAGCGGGACCGTGATCCACGCATCGCCGAGGCGATGGTCGATCCTGCGGTGGAGATCGACGGCGTGTCGGTCGAAGGCGAGTTGGTCACCCTGGATGACCGCGAGATGCTGGAGCTGGGCTACGCGGAGAGCATCGTCGGCACCCTGGATGGCCTCCTGGAGGAGGTCGGGCTCGCCGACGCGGAACGCACGGAGGTGTCCCCGAGCCTGATCGAGCGCCTGGTCCGCTTCATCACCGGCGGCGTGGTCGCGCCGCTGCTGCTGTCGCTGGGGATCTGGTTGGTGGTGGGAGACCTGCTCAGCGGCGGTGTCGGCATCGGTGCTTCGGTCGGCGCGGTCATGCTCGGCGCCTTCTTCTACGGCCACCTGCTGGCGGGGCTGTCGGGCTGGGAGGACATCCTGCTGGTCGGCGTGGGGGTGGTGCTGCTCCTCGTGGAGATCTTCGTCATCCCGGGGGTCGGCGTGGCCGGGGTACTGGGGCTGCTGTCGCTGCTGGGCGGCGGGGTGCTCGCCATGGTCAACCGCGACCTGGACCTGGTGCCGACCGAGGAGCTGCTGGGCGTGGCCGGTCGGGTCACCCTGACCTTCGTGCTGGTCAGCATCGCGATCATCACGCTGATCGTGCTCATCGCACGCCGCCGCAGCGGCGGGGAGGCCATCGTCTTGGGACACGGACCGACCGGCTCGGGGGCACGGCCCACCCGGGCGCGCTGGCTGCAGTGGTTCGGCACCTCCGACGTGCTGGAACCGGACGTCGACACCGACGCGTCCGCCGCCGAGGGTGAGGAAGGGACGGATCGCCCACCACCACGCGGCCGCCCGGACCGCCTGCCCCGGGGCGCGCTGGTGGGACACACCGGCGTCACCCTCACCGACCTGCGGCCGGCGGGGACCGCACGGATCGACGAGCACCGCATCGACGTGGTCACCGAGGGGGAGTGGCTGTCGGCCGGCGACCCCGTGGTGGTGCTGTCCGACGAGGGGTACCGCCGGGTGGTGCGACGCGCGGAACCGCACGAGCACGACGCCGCTGACGGTGCCGCACCGCAGGCCGCGCCCCGCGACAGCGGCGGCGCCTGAGCGTCGCCTGGCCGACGGTCGGCGCAGCACGGTGGAGCGGTACGGTGGTGGGTCACGCGGCGTGACGCAGGACGCGGCGCCCCGACACGGAGCACAGCATGGAAGCCACCGCCCTGATCCTGGTCACGGCCGCGGCCGCGATCCTGGCCATCATCAGCCTGTTCTTCTACTTCGTCCCCGTGGGACTGTGGATCACGGCCATCTTCTCCGGCGTGCGTGTCGGGCTCGGGACCCTGATCGGGATGCGCCTGCGCAAGGTGCAGCCCGCGGAGATCGTCCGTCCTCTGATCAGCGCCACCAAGGCCGGCATCGACCTCGACGTCGGGCAGATGGAGGCCCACTACCTCGCCGGCGGGCGGGTGGCCTCCGTGGTGGCCGCCCTGATCTCCGCCGACCGCGCCAACATCGAGTTGCCGTGGAAGCGCGCCACCGCCATCGACCTCGCCGGCCGTGACGTGCTCGAAGCGGTGCAGGTCAGCGTGAACCCGAAGGTGATCGAGACCCCACGGATCGCTGCCGTGGCCAAGGACGGCATCCAGGTCATCGCCGTGGCCCGCGTCACCGTGCGCGCCAACATCGAGCGGCTGGTCGGTGGCGCCGGCGAGGAGACCATCATCGCCCGCGTCGGCGAGGGCTCGGTCAGCTCGATCGGCTCCGCGGACAGCCACAAGTACGTGCTGGAGAACCCCGACGACATCTCGCGCCGCGTCCTGGAGCGCGGGCTGGACGCCGGGACCGCCTTCGAGATCCTCTCCATCGACATCGCGGACGTCGACATCGGCCGCAACATCGGTGCGGAACTGCAGACCGACCAGGCCGAGGCGGACAAGAACATCGCCCAGGCCAAGGCCGAGGAGCGCCGCGCGATGGCGGTCGCCCGGGAGCAGGAGATGCGCGCCGCGGTGGTCGAGGCCGAGGCAGAGGTCCCCAAGGCGCTGGCCGAGGCGCTGCGCAGCGGCAACCTCGGGGTGATGGACTCCTACCGCCTCGACAACGTCCAGGCCGACACCTCGATGCGCAAGGCCATCGCCGACGACGAGTGAGGCACCCGTGAGCGCCAACCTGCCGAGCCGGGGCGGCCGGCGTCAGGGCCCGGGCGGCCGGGACGTGCAGCAGGCCCGCCCACCGGGCGCCGACCGCGACGATGCTGCACCGTCCGGCCAGGGCCCCGGCGGCCGTGAGGCCGTCACGGGGCAGCCGGCGGGTGCCGACCGCGATGACGGCCACGGCGATCAGGACCGCCCTGCGCGCTCGCGCGCCGCGTCTGCACGCGGATCAGGCGCACGTGCCACGCAGCAAGCCGCCGCGCAGCGGCCCGCCGCGCAGGCTGCGGTCCGGCAGGGCGAGCTCGGCGCTGACGGCGGCGACACCGGGCCCACCGACACCGACCGACGGCGTCTGCGCACCCAACGTGCGCTGCGCTCCCCCCGTGCGGTGCGCCAGGCGGTCCTGCTGCGTGAGATCCTCGGCCCCCCGGTCGCGCTCAGACGCCACCGGGAGGACCCGCCGAGCCTGAGCGACTGACGACGGCGACCGGCACGCGACGCGCGGGTCACCCGGCGTCGGCCTCCTCGTCCAGCACCGACGCCAGCGGGTCATATCCGGTCCGCCGAGACGGTAGTGCCCCCGGGTCGCGGTACAGGCGCGCCGCCCGTGGCAGGGCTCCCAGCCGCCGCTGGATGCGGCGCCACCGCCCCACGCCCGCGAACACGTCCGCGCCCGAGGTGGGCTGCCCGGGCACCGGCTCCCCGGGCCGGCCGGTTACCAGCAGCACCACCGACGCCAGCACGAGGGCGCCGGCGACCAGGGTGCGCCCCGTCACCACCTCGCCGAGGATCAGCCACCCAAGGCCGACGGCCACCACCGGGTTCACGTAGGCGTAGGTGCCGACCAGGGTCGTGCTCGCGTTCCGCAGCAGCCAGCTGTAGGCGGTGTAGGCCACCAGGGAGCCGGCCAGGGTCAGGTAGGCGAAGGCGAACCACGCCGCGGCGCTCACCCCGCGCAGCTGCAGACCCGAGGCCTCACCCAGCAACAGGCCGAGGAGGGCGAACAGCACCGCCGCCCCGAGCATCTCCAGGCTCGCTGCCACCATGGGGCGCCGCGGCCCCGCGGTAGCGCGACTGCGCATCGACCCGGCCGCCCAGCTCGCCGCTCCCGCCAGCGCGAGGAGGATCCCCGCGAGCTGCCCACCTCCGGGGTCGACCAGCACACCGATCCCGGCGAGCCCCACCAGCAGCCCCAGCCATGCGCGCCCCGACAGGCGCTCACCGAAGACCCCGCGGGCGAACAGGGCCAGGAACAACGGCACCGTCGCGGCCAGCAGCGCGGTCAGTCCCGAGGACAGTCGCGTCTGAGCGAGCACGATCAGCCCCGTGCCCGCCACCAGCAGCACACCACCGGTGATGGTGGCCTGCACCAGATGACGGGGACGGATGCGGTCCCCGGCGCGGTCACCGCGCCGGACCGACACGAGCAGGAGCAGGCCACCTGCCAGCAGGAAGCGCGCCGCGAGCACCAGCATCGGTGGCAGCTCCGCCAGGACGACAGCGATGGCGAGGTAGGTGGATCCCCAGACCGCGTACACCACGCTCAGGGCCGTGGCCAGCAGCAGCCCTCGCCGCGGGATGGTCATCGTCGCGGCGCGCGCGCCGATCAGGGGGAGCCGCCGCACGGATGCGGGCAGGGAGAGGGAAGGGTGGGCCGACACGACGCACCTCGGTGCAACGACGGGGGAGGGTGGTGCGCTGAACGCCGCGATCCGACGACGGACCGGAAGCCGCTGCGAAATCTGTTACAGTACAGTTGAGAAGAACAGGCAACACAGATGCCGGAAGGATCGTACGAACTCGTCGGCCGCACTGCCGGCGAACTCGTGGAGCACGTCGAGAACGGCGTGTTGGCGGGCGCCCTGCGCCCGGGCGCGGTGCTGCCCTCGGTGCGGGCCCTGGCGGTGCAGCTCGGGCTGTCTCCCACCACCGTCGCCAAGGCCTATCGGGAGCTGCGCCGCCGGGGTGTGGTCGTCACCCACGACCGTGCCCGCACGGTGATCGCGCACCGTCCGCCGCTGCGGCTGCGCCTTGCCCCCTTCGTGGCGGAGGGGTCGGTCGACCTCGCCACCGGGAACCCGGACCCCGCGCTGCTGCCCTCCCTCGAACCGGCGATCGAGGCGCTGCCCACGGTCCAGCACCGCTACACCGACGACGTGCTGCTTCCCGATCTCCTCGACATCGCCACCGCGGCGTTGACCGAGGACGGGCTCGACGCTCGCCACATGGTGGTGGTCGGTGGCGGCCTGGACGGGATCGAGCGGGCGCTCGAGGTCCACCTGCGTCTCGGCGACCGGGTCGGGGTAGAGGACCCCGGCTACCCCGGTTCGTTGGACCTGGTGCGCACGCTCGGCCTCGAACCCGTCGGCATCGCGGTGGACGATGACGGTCTCGTCCCGGCGTCGCTGGCCGCCGCGCTCACCGCCGGCCTCGACGCACTCCTGCTCGTCCCGCGGGCGCAGAACCCCACTGGCGCGGCGGTCTCCTCCGAACGCGCCGCAGCGTTGCGCGGTGCGCTCGATGACGCACCGGAGGTGCTGGTGATCGAGGACGACCACGCGGCCCCGATCGCCGGGGTCCCCGTGGCCTCGCTCAGCGCCGGTCGGCAACGCTGGGCCGTGGTGCGCTCCGTTGCCAAATGGCTCGGCCCGCAGTTGCGACTCGCCGTGCTGGTGGGCGACGAGGCGACCACGATGCGGGTGCTGGCGCGGCAGCGGCTCGGCACCGGGTGGGTCAGCCAACTCCTCCAGCACGTGGTCGCCACCACCTGGCGACAGGCCCGCGCCGACGGATCGCTGGCAGCGGTCGGCGCCACGTACGACCGTCGACGCGACGCGCTCCGGCACGCGCTGGCCACGCACGGCATCGACGCCCGGGGCGCCACCGGCCTGAACCTCTGGGTGGAGGTGGATGAGGAGGTGCCGGTGGTGCAGGGCCTCTCGGAGCGGGGCTGGGCCGTGGCAGCGGGGGAGGCCTTCCGCCTCACCTCCGCGCCGGCGATCCGGATCACGACCGCAGCGCTGGCGGAGGCGCGTGCGGCCGCGTTCGCGGCCGACCTCGCCGCGGTGCTCGACCGTCGCCTGACGGGCCGCCGCGGGTGAGGGCCCGGCTACCCTCGCCCGCCGTGAACGATGACCCGGCACCCGAGGGACATCCGGCGGCGACCCGGGTGGGCATCGTGCTCCTCACCGGACCGAGCGGTGCCGGCAAGTCGGTGCTCGCCGCACGCACAGGGCTACCGACGGTCAGCCTGGATGACTTCTACCGCGATGGTGACGAGGCGGGCCTGCCCCGCGACGCGGCGGGCCGGATCGACTGGGACCACGTCGACGCCTGGGATGCCGCGCAGGCGCTCGCGGCGCTGGAACGGCTGGCGACCGCGGGACGCAGCGAACTCCCGATCTACGACCTGTCCACCGACCGTGCGGTGGGCACCCGCCACCTCGACGTCGGTGACGCACCGCTGGTGATCGCGGAGGGCATCTTCGCCGCGGAACTGATCGGGCCCTGCCGCGACCGCGGTCTGCTCGCGGACGCGCTGTGCCTCGCCGACGGCCGCAACCGCACCTTCCGGCGCCGGCTCCGGCGGGACCTGCGCGAGGCACGCAAGGCCCCGTGGACCCTGCTACGCCGCGGCTGGCAGCTCCGCCGCCGGGAGCCGGCGCTGCTCGCCGACCTCGAGGCACGGGGTGCCCGCGTCGTCGACGGGGACACGGCGGTGCGACGCCTCCGCGCGCTCGGGGCACCGGCGCTGCGTCCACGGGATGCGGCGGCATGACACCCGGCCCTTCGCATCGCGACAGCCGCGCGCGCCTCGACGACCTCACCGACCGCCTCGGCGCCACGGCGGCAGAGCAGACGCCCCGTCCGTCACGGGATCGGTGGCAGGCCAGCACCGCGCTGGTGCTCGCACCGGGGGCCGACGACGTCGAGGTGGTCATCATCGAGCGCACCCGACGCACCGAGGACCGGTGGTCAGGACAGCTCGCCTTCCCGGGCGGCCGCCGCGATGCGGACGACGCCGACCTGGCGGCCACCGCCGCCCGCGAGACGAACGAGGAGGTCGGCCTCGAACTCGGCCGCGCGGTCGCCCGGGTCGCGGAGCAGCGCGCGAGGGTGCGGCCGGGGGTGGTGGCCTGTTACGCCTTCGCCCTCGCGGCGCCAGCGCCGCTGGTGCCCGAACCCCGCGAGGTCGCCCACGCCTGGTGGGTGCCGCTGCACCACCTGACCGATCCGGCCAACGCCACCTCGGTCCGTCACCGCGGGTTCAGGTTCCCGGCGATCGACGTGGAGGGCCGTGCGTTGTGGGGCCTCACCCTGCTGCTCCTGGAGCGGTTCGCGGCGCTGGTGGACCTGGAGCTGGCGACGGGCTGACGACGTCGGGCGGCCGCGTCATCCGGGCGGCCGCGTTACGCAGGTGTCCCGTCCCCGCCGGCTGACGACGGCGTCGGGGTGTCCACCGCACCACCGAAGCGGCGGTCCCGGCCCTGGTAGGCGGCGACGGCCTCGGCCAGGGCGTGACGGTCGAAGTCCGGCCACAGGGTGTCGACGAAGATCAGCTCGGCGTAGGCCGCCTGCCAGAGCAGGTAGTTGGAGACCCGCTGCTCGCCACTGGTGCGCACCAGCAGATCGACGTCCGGCATGTCCGGGTCGTAGAGCCGGCGCGCGAGGGCCGCTTCATCGACGGACGCCAGACGTCCGGCGGCCAGATCGGCTGCGGCGGCCGCGGCAGCGTCCGCCAGCTCCGCGCGACCGCCGTAGTTGAAGGCGATGCGCAGGGTCAGGCGCCGGTGCCGCGCGGTCAGCGCCTCGGTGTCCTCGATCAGGCGCACCAGGCGCCGGGGCACCGGCCGCGTGCGCCGGCCGATGAAGCGCACCCGGACCGAACGGTCGTCGAGCTCGTCGGCGCGACGCAGCAGCAGCGACTCGTTGAACCCGAGGAGGAACCGCACCTCGCTGGGTGGCCGGCGCCAGTTCTCGGTGGAGAAGGCGTACACCGTCAGGTCGGTGATGCCGAGCTCCAGCGCCCCCTCGACGGTGTCGAACAGCGCGGCCTCGCCGGCCTCGTGCCCGGCGTTGCGGGTCAGACCCCGACGGTTCGCCCACCGGCCGTTGCCGTCCATGATCAGGGCGACGTGGCCAGGCAGGCGGGACGCATCGAGTCCGTGGGCGGACAGCAGGTCGGTGCTGCTCACCCGTGGGCCTCCTCGGTCGGGTGCGGGCCGGACCGTAGCGGCCGCACCCGCGACCGCACCCGCCGCGTACCCTGGATGAGGTGATCACCACGGGCCATCGCTGCGCGCGCTGTCGGACCACCTGGCGGGGACGTCATGCCCGATGGTGCCCGCGCTGCGGTGATCCCCTGGCGCGCGGGACCGGTCCCACGGACGCCCGGCCGGTGCACCGCCTCGGCCGCAGCGTGCCCCGGTCGCCCCTCGCGCGACGCGCGTTGGGCGCCGCCGTCGTGCTGTCGGTCGCCGCTCTCGCTGTGGTCTCGTGGTCGTCCGGGGCGGACCTCGACGTGCTGCCGCGGCCCGCGGCAGCACCGGGAGCGGGCGAGGTGGACCTCGAGTCGGCGTTGTCCGCCACCGGGGACGACGCCGACGGGGACGACGCCGACGGCAGCGCGACCCCGCAGAACGGTGCACCGGAGCCCGGGAGCAGGGGGCTGTCCCTGGCAGACCCACCGCCCGATGCTCCCTGGCTGACCGAGGACGGCGAACCCTGGCACGGCGACGTGACGCTGGATCCCGCCGAGCCGGGCCCCGGCGACGGGCAGCAGGGCGCGGGCGGCGAACCCTTCGACCCGGTCGCCCTCGACGGTGCGGGCTGGCGGGTGGAGCTGGACAGCCCGAGCGTCGCCGCGACCGGCGACGGCGAGGTCGTGGTCGCCAGCACCCGCGACGGTTCGCTGCACGCCCTGGAGGCTGCGACCGGCCAGCGGCGCTGGAGCACCGCGCTCGGCACCGCCGCCGCTCAGCTGCTGCTGCGGGACGACCTGGTGCTCGTGCACCACGCCGGAGGCCAGGCCAGCGTGCTGTCGGTCGCGGACGGGGAGCGACGCTGGCGGCGGGCCCCCGGGCTCGAGGAGGACCGGGTGCTGGGCATCGGCATGCGTGGCGACGTCGTGCTGCTGGTCCTCGGCCTGCCGGACCGGCCCCGGCTGCTGGCGGTGGATGCGCGGGACGGCGAGCGGCGGTGGGAGCAGCTGCTCTCCGACGGGTGGGTGGCAGCGCCCGACGGCGAGGTCGCCCCGATCGGCGTGGTTGACGGCGTCCTCACCGGCTTCGAACCCGTCACCGGGGAGCCGCGCTGGGAGCGGGAGCTGCAGCCCGACGAGCGGGTCCTCGAGCTCGTCGGCGACCTGGTGCTGCTCCAGGCCAGTGGCGGGTACCGCTGGCTCGACCAGCACACCGGTGCGGTCAGCTTCCAGTCGGGCCGCCTCCTCGGCTCCTGGCTGGCCCACCCCGAGGGCGGCCTCGTGCTGGCCAGCGCCGGCGGTGAGTCCCTGCTCGCGTCCGCGGACGGTGCCGGCGATGCACGCTGGCAGACGACGCTGCCCCGCAGCGGCGACCCGGACGCGTGCTGTGTGCACCTCGCCCGGACGCCAACCGGGGACGTCCTGGTCACCGACCGGCGGGGCGCAGAGCCCCTGGTCCGCGTCCTCGACCAGGCAGACGGCACGGTGCGTGCCGACCTGACCCCGCTGGAGCAGGTGGCGGGACGACGGGTGCTGGCGGTCACGCCCACCGCCGCGGTGGTGGTGGGCGCGTCCGGCACCCTCGGGATCGACCTCGAGCAGCGGACGCCGCGGTGGCGCACCGAGGAACGCACGCGCCTGCTGAGCGCCGAACCCGTCCTGCTCGGCACCGAACGGCGCGGCAACGGCCACGTGGCCGTCACCTCGAGCCTGCTCGCGCCCCCCTGACCCACCACCGCCCCGGCCGCCCCCCCGCGACCCGCGCGGAACGTTTCCGCCTGAAGCGTTCCCCTCCGCCGTCACGCGACGTAGGCTGTCGCCGGCGCGTCGGGCACGGGAGCCCCGGCGGTGACGGTGACCGGGGAGGGTGCCGTGGGACGTAGCGCTGCGAGCCACCTCGATGTGGATGCCGTGGTGATCGGCGCCGGCCCGGCGGGGCTCGCCGCCGCGGCGGCGCTGCGCCGTCGCGGTCTGACCTACCGCCACTTCGAGAAGGGCTCGATGGTCGGTGGGCTGTGGCGCATCGACAACGACAACGGTGCGGCGGCGGCCTACGCCAGCCTGCACCTCAACAGCTCCCGGCTGCGCACCCAGTTCCCCTCCTACCCCATGCCCGACGAGTGGCCGGACTACCCCTCCCACGGCCTCGTCGCCCGCTACTTCCAGGCCTTCGCCGACGACCACGGCCTCACGGAGCGGATCACCTTCAACGCGGCCGTGACCGCGGTGCGACCGCGACCGACCGGCTCCCCCACCCCGGGCGCAACCGGTGACGACGCGCTCCCCGGCGCCGCAGGCTGGGAGGTGACCACCGCCACAGGTGAGCGGGTGACGGCCACCTCCGTGCTGGTGGCCAACGGCCACCACGCCGTGCCCCGCGAACCGGCCCTGGAGGGCACCTTCGACGGGGTGCGGTTCCACTCCCACGCCTACACCGACCCCGAGGTGTTCGCCGGGCAGCGGGTGCTGGTGATCGGCGTCGGCAACTCCGGGATGGACATCGCCTGCGACGCCGCCCGGGTCGCCGACCACGTGCTGCTGTCCACCCGGCACGGCGTCCACGTGCTGCCGAAGTACGCCTTCGGCCGCCCGATCGACCACCTGTCGCTGCCGGCCAGCGCCTACCTGCCCTTCCCCGTGGAGCGGCGCCTGTACGAGCTGATCACGCGTCTGGCGGTGGGCCGCCCCGAGGACCGTGGACTGCCCCGCCCCGACCACCGTCTCCTCGAGGCCCATCCCACGGTGTCGGCACAGCTCTACGATCTGGTCGGCCACGGCCGCATCGAGGTGGTGGGCGACGTCGTGGCCTGCGAGGGCGACAAGGTCCGCTTCGCCGATGACCGCGTCGAGGCCGTCGACGTGCTGGTGACCGCCACGGGCTACGAGGTGTCGCTGCCCTTCCTCGACGAGGAGGTCCTGGCGGTCCGGGACAACGCCCTGTCGCTGTACCAGCGGGTGGTGCCACCGGACCGGCCCGGGCTGTACCTGGTGGGCTTCGTGCAGACCGTCGGCGCGAACATCGCGTTGATGGAGCACCAGGCGGAGTGGATCGGCGACCTGCTCACCCGCCGGTGCGTCCTGCCCGACCGGGCGGAGATGCACGCCTGGATCGCCGCCGACCGGGCGGCGTTGGCCCAGCGGTACCTGCGCTCGGCGCGGCACACCCTGCAGGTGGACTACTGGCGCTACATCCGTGCGGTCGGCCGGGAGCGGGCGCGTCGGCGGCGGGCGGTCCCGCGGGCGGTGGCCCGGACCCTGCAACCGGTGCGCACCCTGGCGGGGCGCAGCGCGTGAGCGCCGCGAGCGGGCCCGGTGGTGCGGTGCTGGTCACCGGCGCCTGCGGGTTCATCGGCGCGGCCGTGGCGGCACGGCTCCACGCGCAGGGGGTGGAGGTCCGGGGCGTGGACACCGTGGGCGGCGCGCCGCCGGCCGTCCTCCCGACCGGCCCGCAGCCCGCCGGTAGCGAGGTGGCCGTGCACCGGGGCAGCACCACGGACCCGGACAGCTGGGCGCACCTGCTCACGGGCGTCGACACCGTGGTGCACACCGCCGCGGTGGTGTCCAACGTGGCGCCGCGACGACGGATGCACGCCGTCAACGTGGTGGGTACCGCCCGGGTGCTGGCCGCCGCGGCCCGGGCGGGCGTGCGGCGGTTCGTGCACCTGTCCTCGGTGGTGGTCCACGGCTTCGACCTGCCCCCGTGGGTGGACGAGGACCACCCGGTGCAGGCCAACGGTGACGCCTACGTCGACACCAAGGTCGCCAGCGAGCACCTGGTGCTCGCCGCCCACGCCGCCGGTGACATCGAGGTGGTGGTGGTCCGCCCGGGCGACGTGTACGGGCCGGGATCACGCCCCTGGGTGGTCCTGCCCCTGACCTACCTGGCCGCCGGTCAGGCGGTCCTCCCCGCCCGGGGCACCGGGGTGTTCAGCCCGACCTACGTCGACAACCTGGTGGACGGCATCGCGGCGGCGGTGGTGACCCCGGCGGCCGCCGGACGGGTGTTGCACCTCACCGACGGGGTGGCACCCACCTGTGCCGAGTACTTCGGCCGGCTCGGTGCCCTGGTGGGTGCACGACCGAGGTGCCTGCCCACGAGCGTGGCCACGGCGCTGGCGACCGCCACCGGTGCGGGGCTGCGGGCGCTGGGGCGCGAGAGCGAGCTGTGCCCGGCCTCCATGCGCCTCCTGGCCCGCACCGGCTCCTACCGCATCGACCGGGCCCGGGAGGTGCTCGGGTTCGTCCCGGCGGTGGACCTCGACACCGGCCTGGACCGCGTCGCGGCGTGGGGCCGGCAGGTCGGCCTGGTGCCGCCGCCGGCCGCGCGCGCGACGGTCGAGCGCGCCGCCGCCCACGGGTAGGAGGCTGCCGTGCGCGCCGTCGTCGCCGACCTGACGATCCCCCGCTACGTCACCACCGCGGCCCGTGCCCGGCTGCGTGACGACGCCGGCTGGCGCCGCGGCGGCCTCCTGCGGCTGCGTGAGGACGTCCCGGCGCCGCAGCTGCCGGGCCCGGACTGGGTCCGGCTGCGCACCGAGCTGGCCGGGATCTGCGGCAGCGACGTCGGGCTGGCCCACGCGCGCATCGCGATGACGCTGAGCGCGTACTACCCGGCGCGCCGCACGATCCCCGGCCACGAGGTGGTCGGCGTGGTGGAGGCGACGGGGCCGACGGTGCGGCGGCTCCGCGAGGGGGACCGGGTCGCCCTCGACCCGGTGCTGTCCTGCCGCCACCGCGGGTTCGATCCGCCCTGCGGCAGCTGTGCCCGTGGGCGCCCCCACACCTGCGAGCGTTTCGACCTGCCGGGCACGTCCGGGTGCACCGGCGTCGGGCAGGGCTTCGACGCGCAGCTCGGCGGCGGGTTCGGGGAGGTGGTGGTCGCCCACCAGGACCAGTGCGTGCCCGTGGACGGCATCCCCTCCGCCCGTGCGGTGCTGACCGAGCCGGCGGCGATCGGGCTGCACGCGGCCCTCAGGTGGGACGGGCACGGGGACCGGGCGGTGGTGATCGGGCCGGGGACCATCGGGCTGCTGACCACCGCGGCGTTGCAACGGCTCCACCCCGACCTCCACCTCACGGTGGTCTCCCCTGACGAGCAGGGAGACGCACGTGCCCGCGGCGTCGGCGCCCACCGCACCGTCCGCGGCGGCCAGGCGGCGGTCCACAGGCTCGCTGCCGAGGACGGTGGCCGCGTCCTGCACCCCGACCGCACGCCGCTGCCGATCCTGGAACGCGGCGTGGACGTGGTCTACGACTGCGTCGGCAAACCGGCCACCATCGACCTCGCCCTGCACCTGCTGCGGCCCGGCGGGACGCTGGTGCTGGTCGGTGCCGCCGGCCGGCAGCGGGTGGACTGGTCACTGGTCTGGAACCGGGAGCTGACGGTGCGGGGCACCATCAACGCGGGGCCGGAGCCGGCGCTGGACGGGCGCCGCGCCTTCCAGCAGGTCGCCGAGTGGCTCGCCGATCGCCGCTACCCGGTGGACGGCCTCGTGACCCACCTCGCACCCCTGGGACGCTTCGGCGACGCGATGACCGTGGCCTCAGCGGGGACCCGGGCCGGCGCCGGCAAGGTGGTGCTGCGTCCCGAGGACGGTCCGGCGCTGGTGGGCACCCTGGAGGCGCGGACCCTGTCGGCGGCTCAGGGGCGCGGCACCGCCTCGTAGGCCCGGAAGCGCCGGTCGAGGTGGTGCTCGACGAAGGCCCGGGCGTAGGAGGCGGCCCGCGCCCGTGCTCTGGGCCGTTCGCGGGCGAGCGCCGGCAGGGCGGACCACTCGGTGGGGCTGGTCAGCAGCGCGACGGCCTCGATCACCTCGCGATCCACGGCGCGGGTCCCGGTGGTCGCGCACGCTGCACACAGCACCCCACCGGCGGTGACGCTGAGGAAGACGTGGTCACCGCGGGTCCGGCACACCGCGCACGCGTCGGTGAACACGTGGAACCCCACCACCGACGCCAGCCGGAGCAGGAACGCGTCCACGAAGATCGCCGGGTCCTCCGGGCGTGCGTCCAGGGCCTGCAACCCGGCCCTGAGCAGCAGGAACAGCGCGTTGTCCCGCTCCCCCTCCTGCGCCACGTGGTCCACCACCTCCACCATCACGGCCGCGGCCGCCGAGGTGGCGAACTCCGACCGGATGGCCGCATGGGGTGCGAGCAGCTCCGCTTGGAGGACGCGATCGAGGTTGCGACCCGCGTACAGCTCGAGCTCCACGTGGCTGTAGGGCTCGAGCCGCCCACCGAACCGGCTGCCGGGACGGCGCACACCCTTGGCGACGGCCCGGACCTTGCCGCGCCCCTGGGTGAGCAGGTGCACGATCCGGTCCGTCTCACCGAGCTTGTAGGTGCGCAGCACGATGCCCTGTTCCCGGGAGGTCCTCACCATCGGGCACGCCACCGTGATGACGCCGTCGCCGGCCGGCTCACAGCAGCGGCCACGGGTAGGGGTGGGGCAGCAGGGGTTCGGGGAAGGCGCCCCGCGCGAGCAGCGCAACACACCGCTGTTCCAGCGCCGCGATCTCCTCCTCGGCGAGCAGCAGCGCGAGGCGGGCCGACAGCTCCCCGGCGAGCGCCTCGCGGAGCGCGTCGACGTCGGCGAGCAGCGTGCCGGGGACCGGCTCGCCGGCCCGCTCCCAGGCGACGGTGCGCAGCTTCACCTCGGTGTGGAAGCACACGCCGTGATCGACCAGCCACACGCGCGGCGGGCTGTCGGTGCCCAGCAGCACGTGCCCGGCCTTGCGGTCGGCGTTCTGGATCAGGTCGTCGAACACCACCATCCGCAGCAGCTGTGCCAGCACCTCCTGCTCCCCGGCCTCCCACAGGGTGAAGTAGTGGTGCTCCGGGTCGTGCGCGACGAAGGCCTGCACGGAACCGCGGCCGAAGGGCCCGTCGCTGCGCACCACCGTGGTCGGTACCTGCTGCCAGCCGAGCGCCCGTGACACCTCGAACGCCGCGGCCTCACGACGGTGCAGGGTGCCGGCGGGGAAGTCCCACAGCGGCCGCTCCCCCCGCTCGGGCTTGTACACCGCCAGGTCCTGCGTCGCGAGGTCCTCGAGCTCCGGGGCCCGGCCGAGGTCGGCGGCCACCTCCTCCAGCGGACGACGATCCCGGTCGGTGAGCCGGGCGAGCAACGTCGCGTTGGAGGCGTCCGCGAACCGGCCGACCACCTCCATCGGGGCGGACCGCAGCCGCTCGGCCAGGTCGGTGCCACCGGCCACCTCACTCACCGCGTCAGGGCCCCGTGCCCGTTGGTCGCCGGGCACACGTGGGTGCCGTCGAGCTCGGTCGGGCGGCCGCACAGCTCGCAGTCTGGCCGTCCCTGGTCCACCACCTCGACGGCGTGGGCCGCCAGCCGGCGGGCCTGGTCCCGGTCCAACCAGATCCGTGCGGTGGCCGGGGGCAACGCCGCCTCCTCCACCTGGAGCTCGGTCAGCTCGATCAGGAAGCGGTCCTGGTCGCTGTCGTAGCCGAGGGAGAGCTCACCGACCCGCCAGCGCGCCTCCAGCGGCGTCCTGAGGCCCATCGCCTGGCGATCCCAGTCGGTGGCGGGGGCATCCTCCGCCCGGGCCAGCAGCTGGGCGAGCAGCTCCCCGATCCCGCGGGCCTGGCCCTTCTCCAGCGTGAACTCCGCACGGCCACCCTCCTCCTCGGCCTGGAGGAAGAAGGTGCGCTTACCTGGCACCCCGGTGAAGCCCACGGTGACGTGGTGGGGCGCCTGCATCTCGACGTCGCTCACGAGCTGGCCTTCGCCTTCAGAGGTGGCCCGGCGGTGCCGGTGTCGTTGCAGGACAGCAGCACGGGGTGGCCCTGGACCGGCAGGGAGAGCACGGTGATGGAGGCGGGGGAGATCACCAGCCGTTGGAAGGTGTCCAGCGGCATGCCGAGGTGGTGGGCCACGACGGCCTTGATCACGTCCGCGTGGCTGACGCACACCACCTGCGCGCCGCGGTGCTCACCGGCGAGCGCCTCGGTGGCGTCCACCGCCCGCGCCTGGGCGCCACGGATCGTCTCCCCGCCGGGGAAAGCCATCCGCGAGGGCGTGGCCTGGACCACCTGCCACAGCTTGCGGCGCCGCAGCTGTCCGAGCGGCTTGTCGGTCCACTCGCCGTAGTCCACCTCACCGAGACCGCGACGGGTCCTGACCCGCAGTCCGTGGGGGCGTGCCACGATCCGGGCGGTGTCCTGGGTGCGCTCCAGCGGCGAGCTGTACACCGCCGCGATGTCGGCGGCGGCGAGCCGGTCAGCGGTGGCCTCGGCCTGGGCGATGCCGGGGTCGTCGAGGTGCACCCCCGGGGTCCACCCGCCGAGCCGCTTGCCCGTCGCCGCGGTGGTTGCGTGCCGCACCAGCACCAGGGTCGTGCCGTCGTCGCTGGCCACGGGACCTCCCGGGGATCGGTGTCGGGGCGCGGTGGCGGGCTCGTCACGGTTCGGAACCGGTGCCCACCGTGGGACGGAACCTAGCGAGGAAGCCCGGGCGCCAGCATCCAGGTGACCGCGTGTTCGGCGTGCAGGCGGGTGGTGGGGAACCACGCGAGGTCGATGTCCTCGGGCCCGAGGAGCAGCTCGATCTCCGTGCAGCCGGCGATCACCCCCTGGCAGCCCTGCGCTGCCAGGTCCTCGATCACCTCGAGGTACGCCGTGCGGCTCGCCGCCGTCGTCCGCCCCTGGATCAGCTCGTCGTAGATGATGCGGTGGACCGCATCGCGTTGCGGCGCAGGCGGCACCACCACCTCGATGCCGTGGGCGGCCACCCGGTCGCGGTAGAAGCCCTGCTCCATGGTGAAGCGCGTGCCGAGCAGCCCCACCCGCTGCACGCCGGCGCTGGTGACCGCGGCCGCGGTCGCATCGGCGATGTGCAGGAGCGGGATGTCGGTGGCGGCCTCGATGGCGTCCGCGACCCGGTGCATGGTGTTGGTGCACAGCAGCAGGCCCTCGGCCCCCGCACCCTCGAGGCGACGGGACGCGTCGGCGAGCAACGCCCCGGCGGCCTCCCACGCACCCGCGCGCTGGTGGGCCTCCACCTCGGCGAAGTCGACCGACCACAGCACGAGGCGGGCGGAGGGTGCGCCCCCGAGCCGTGCCGCGATCCCCTGGTTGATGGTGCGGTAGGCCGCGAGGGTGGAGGGCCACGCCATGCCGCCGAGCAGGCCGAGGGTGCGCATCAGGTGCCTCCCCCCGCGGGGGTGTGCGTGGTGGCGGCGCATCGCGGGGCCGTCCGCGGCCGCACGGGGGTGATCCTGCGCCCGGTGCGGCGGGGACCGCGCGATCTGGCCCGGCAGGCTAGCGAGCGGACATCGCGGGCTGAAACGGCACATCCGTCCTCGGGCACGGGCCGTGCGGCGCTAGCGTGCGCGCGACCAGCTGCCGACAGCGACGGAGACCGGCGTGACAGAGGGCCCGGCCCCGAGCCAGGACCGACGACTGCTGCTGGTCGCCACGGTCTTCGGGCTGGCCGCCGTGGTGGCACTCCCGCTGACCGCCGCAACGGGTCCGGCGATCGCGGCGCTGCTGTCACCTGCGACGGGCGTCGTCCTGCTGCTCAGCGGCCTGCTGCGGGGACAGCAGTGGCTCGTCACGAGCGGCGCGGTCCTGCTGGTGCTGCTGCTCGGCATCCTCGGTGCTGACCTCGTCGGCGTGAGCGTGGGGCCGGTCGCCGGGCTGGTGGTCGCGGTGGTGCTGGCCGGCCCCGTGGTGGCCGTGGTCGCCGTGGGGCTGCCGCTGCGCGAGCGGGACCTGGTCGCCGGGGGCGCC
This sequence comes from Nitriliruptoraceae bacterium, assembly GCA_003565155.1. Taxonomy (GTDB): domain Bacteria; phylum Actinomycetota; class Nitriliruptoria; order Nitriliruptorales; family Nitriliruptoraceae; genus T1Sed10-7. The sequence continues at coordinate 28,701 of PXDB01000067.1, forward strand.
TTCCTGATCAGCGCGACGATCGCGGTCATCTCGGGCTTCGCGGCCGCCGGCGCAGCCGGCGCGACGTCGCTGATCGTCGGTGTCGCCCTCGCCGGCTTCACGATCGTGGCCTTCCGGCTCGGGCGCGCGGACCCCGATGGTGCGGACGCCGGCTGACCCGCCGGACGGCCACCCTCCGCGCCGCCTCGACTGGAAATGCACCACGCCAGCCCGTAGGGTCCTGCACCACGACGGCCCCGGCGGGCCGCCGACGCAGCGCCACCGCCCCGTCCATCACGTGTTGGACCGCACCTTCGCGGCGGGTGGCGCCGCTCGCTGCGCTCGTGCGCGGCCCCCGCTGGAGGCCGAACCGACGATGGAAGGTGCAGCGAGATGTCAGCGATCGACAAGGTGCGAGAGCATATCCACCCGGTGGTCTTCCCCACCTCCGCGGTGGTGATCATCGGGTTCGTGGTCTGGGCCGGTATCGACGACGAGGGCGCCCTGGAGGTCCTGCAGGCCATCCAGGGCGCCTTCGTGGAGAACCTCGGGTGGTTCTTCATCGCCGCGGTGGCGGCGTTCATCGTGTTCCTGGCGTACCTGGTGCTCAGCCGCTACGGCAGCGTCAGGCTGGGGCCTGACGACTCCCGGCCGGACTACAGCTACCTGACCTGGTTCGCGATGCTGTTCAGCGCCGGGATGGGGATCGGGCTGGTGTTCTGGGGCGTCGCGGAACCGATCTTCCACTTCATCGACGCACCTCGCGCGGAAGGCGGGAGCGACGCCGCCGCCCTGGACGCGATGACGCTGACCTTCCACCACTGGGGGCTCGGCGCGTGGTCGGTCTACGCCGTGCTCGGGCTGTCGCTGGCGTACTTCGGGTACCGCCACAACCTGCCCATGACGATCCGTTCGGCCCTCTACCCCCTGATCGGCAAGCGGATCCACGGGTGGCAGGGCAACGTCGTGGACATCCTGGCGATCTTCGGGACGATGTTCGGTATCGCCACCTCGCTGGGGCTCGGTGTGGCCCAGATCAACGCCGGGCTGAACGCCGCCTTCGACATCCCCGTCGGCGACGGGACCCAGGTCGTGTTGATCGCGATCATCACCATCGCCGCCACCATCTCCGTGGTGACCGGGATCGACAAGGGCATCCGGCGCCTGTCGGAGCTGAACATCACCCTGGCCGGCATCCTCATGGTGTTCGTGGCCGTCACCGGCCCGACGATCCTGCTACTCGGCGCCTACGTCGAGAACCTCGGCAACTACGTCTCCAACTTCGTCGAGCTGATGTTCTGGTCGGGCAGCTACTCCGCCGAGGACGCCGGCTGGCTGTCGGCCTGGACGATCTTCTACTGGGCGTGGTGGATCTCCTGGGCGCCCTTCGTCGGCTCCTTCATCGCCCGCATCTCCCGTGGGCGCACGATCCGCGAGTTCATCCTCGGTGTGCTGCTGGTGCCGTCCCTGGTGTCCTTCCTGTGGTTCACCGTGATGGGCAACACCGCCATCCTGTTCCAGAGCGACGGCACCGCGGATATCTACGGGACCATCGAGGACGCCGGGTTCGACGAGTCCGTGGCGATGTTCGCCATGCTCGACGCGCTGCCCTTCTCCCTGCTGACCACGGTGATCACCATCTTCGTGATCACGGTCTTCTTCGTGACCAGCTCCGACTCCGGGTCCTTCGTGATCGACATGATCGCCTCGGGCGGCAGCCTCAACCCGCCGGTCGGGATGCGGGTGTTCTGGGCGCTGTCCGAAGGTGCCGTCGCCGCGACGCTGGTGGTCGCCGGTGGCCTGCAGGCCCTGCAGGCCGGTGCGATCTCCACCGGTCTGCCCTTCACGATCGTGCTGGTGATCGTGATGGCGGGCATCCTGAAGGGGCTGCGCAGCGAGCGTGACGGCATCCCCCTCGACGATGTGGCCGCCGGCCCGCTGTTCGAGGGTGAGGACGAGATCGAGGCCCGTGTCCGCCGACCGGAGCCGGCGCCGAAGCGTGACCGTGGCGGTGGCGACCCGGCCGGGCAGGCCTGAGGCCGGCCACCACGGGCCGCCCCGTGCGGTGGGGCGGCCCGGCGACAGTCAAGACGGAGGACAGCATGACGATGAATCGCATCCTGGTGGGCGTCGACACCTCCGACGCCTCCATCCTGGCGCTCAAGCGCGCGGCGGAGGAAGCGCGCCTGCGCGACGCCACCCTCGAGGTGGTGTACGTGTTCCAGCCACCGGAGCAGATCACCGCCTTCCCCGTCCCCCCGGAGAAGGGCAAGGACGAGCGCAGGGACCTCGAGGAGGTGCGCAAGGAGTACACCGAGAAGCTCGGCACCTGGCTCGACGAGGTCGCCGTCGACCTCGACGACATCAACGTCGAGTGGTCGGTGCTGGCCGACAAGCGGCCGTCACGGGCCCTGGTCGAGCGCTCCCGGGAGGCCGATCTGGTGGTCGTGGGCTCCCGCGGTCGCGGCGGGTTCGGGGGGCTGAAGCTCGGGTCGGTGTCCGAGCAGGTCACCCGCCACGCCAAGGCGCCGGTGCTGGTGATCCGCGAGAGCACCAAGGACTAGGCCCGCGCGCGGTGATGGTGGCCGTGTCCCGCACCGGGGCGCGGCCACCTTCCGGTTCAGGGCGTCAGCGACCGCGCCAGCAGCTGCGCCGGGTGGTGGGTCTCCCAGCCCTTGCGCGCGATCTGCATCGCACACCCGGGGTTGGCGCTGACCACGCCGTCGGCGCCGGTGCGCTGGAAGGACGCGTCCTTGCGCGCCAGCATCGCGTCCCCGAACGCCGGCTGCAGGTAGGAGTAGATCCCGCCGGAGCCACAGCACTGCTGCTCGTCGTCGGGCTCGATGAGGGTGAGCCCGGGGATGGCCGCGACCAGGGCGCGGGACTGCTCCGCGAGCCCCTGGACGTTCTTCAGGTGACACGGCGCCTGGTAGGCCAGGGTGAGCGGCACGTCGGACCCCCGCGCCGCCACCTCCTCGGGGGTGACCAGCTCGGCGAGGTTCTTGACCCGCGCACTGAAGGCCCGCGCCTCCTCGGTGCCGAGCAGGGTGCCGTACTCCTTCATCGATCCGCCGCAGCCCGCGGAGTTGACCAGGATCGGGCCGGTGGTACCGGCGTAGGCCGCGATGGTGGCCTCGGCCATCGCGTGGGCCTCCGACTCCCGTCCGGCGTGGGCCGACAGCGCGCCGCAGCACGGCGGCGCCGGCTCGAACCGGGGCCGGTAGCCGACGGCGGCCAGCACCTGGGCGGTGGCGCGGTGCACGTCGCGGAACATCCCGTCCATCACGCAGCCACGGAACAGGAACGCGTCACCGCGGATCGGCGCGCCCGGTGGGGGCAGCCGGTAGCCCTTGAGGGTGTCACCGAGGCGCACACGCCTGGCCGGGCGCAACCGTTCCGGCAGCACCCGGTCGAGCCGCAACGTCTGCGCGAGCGCCAGCAGGATCGTGCCGGCACGCAGCAGCCACCGGTGCTTGAGCCCGAGGAACAGCACCTCCTGGGCGCGCCCCTCGGCACCCGCCGGGGGCTGTTGCTCGTTGATGGCCGCCCGTGCGGTCTCCATCAGGGACCCGAACTCCACCAGCGACGGACACACCACCTCGCAGGCGCGGCACTGGACGCAGGTCTCCATCGAGTCGACGACGTCGGGGTCGTCGATGGCCAGCTCCCCCTCCTCGACCAGGCGCATGGCCAGGATCCGGCCCCGGGGCCCGTGCTCCTCCAGGTAGGTGGTCTCGTAGGTCGGGCAGGACGAGAGACAGAACCCGCACTGCACGCACGCGGCGAGCTGGTCGGCGTCGAAGATCGACATCGGCTCGGGTTGGGTCATCGGGACTGCCTCACATCGGTCAGGATCTGCTCGGGATCGAAGGCGGCGCGGACGCGCTCTCGCATGTCGGTCGGACCGCCCGATGGCGCGTGGGCACCACCGGCCCGTGGATCGAGGTGGAGCAGGCCACCGCCGAGCGCCGCCACCTGCGCGGCCGCCGCGCTGATGGTCTCGGCGTCACCGTCGAGCAGGCACACGCCGACGCCCTCGAAGGCGGCGAGGTCGAGGCCGCTGCGCCGGGCCCAGTCGGTCAGCTCCGCGAGCCGTGCGGGATCCACCGCGGCACGGGCGGTGGTCGGCCACCTCGGCGGTTCGGCCGGGGTCAGGCCGGCGGTGGTCGCCTGGGCGGTGACGTCATCGGGGTGTTCCTCGAGGTGCACGTACGTGGCGTCGGCGGTCGAGACCACGGCTGCCGGTCGGTAGAGGTCGGCCAACGCGCTCGTCGCGGGACGCTCGGTACTGAACCACGCGCTCTGCGTGGGGATGGGCCGGAGCTTGAGGGTGACCTCCGCGATGACCCCGAGGGTTCCCCACGAGCCGGTCGCCAGCCGGCACAGGTCGTAACCGGTGACGTCCTTGACGGTCACCCCACCGGCGGTGGCCACCCGGCACTCAGGCGTGACCAGACGGACCCGCAGCACCCAGTCGCGGACGCGTCCGGCGGCCAGCTGGCGCGGGCCGGCCAGCGCCGTCGCGAGCCGACCGCCCACGGTGCCTCCATGTCCAGCCAGGGGCTCGATGGGGCACTCCTGCCCGTGGGTGGCGAGCAGGGCCGCCAACTCCTCCACCGGCGTGCCACCGCGGACGGTGACCACCAGGTCCTCGGGGCGGTGGTCCAGCACGCCGGTCAGCTGCTCGGTGGACAGCACCTCGGCACCCGCCGGCGGCGGGAGGCGGTCCAGCACGCTGCCGCTGCCGCGGATGACCAGCCGCTGCCCGTCGGTGGCGGCTGCCTGGAAGGCCGCGGTGACGGGCGCCAGCTCGGCGGGGAGTGTCGCTGCCTCGCTCATACCCACGCCCCTTCCGGGACCATCTGCGCCTCCTGGCAGCCGACGGTGGTCGGCAGCACCTTGTCCGGGTTGGCCAGACCCGAGGGCTCCATCGCCGACCGCACGGCCTGCTGGAGCGCGAGGTCGTCGGCGGTGTAGACCTGGGAGAGGAAGTCACGTTTCTCGATGCCGACGCCGTGCTCACCGGTGACGGTGCCATCGAGCGACAGGGCCGTGGTGACGATGTCGTGCCCGGCGGCGAACACCCGGTCGAGCACCCCCTCCTCCCGGCGGTCGAAGAGCACGAAGGGGTGGAGGTTGCCGTCCCCGGCGTGGACGACGTTGAGGATGATCAACCCCTCCCGTTCCCCGATGGCGACCACCGCGTCGAGCATCTCCCCGAGCCGTGACCGCGGGACGACCACGTCCTGGAGGAAGAAGTCGGGCGCCTGCTTGGCGATCGCACCGGCCACGGCCTTCCGACCCTTCCAGATCCGTGCCCGCTGGTCGGCGTCCGCTGCACGGACCACCTCGGTGGCACCGTGCTGATCGGCGAGGCGCGCCGCGGTGTCCACCCCGGCGCTGACCCCGGCAGCCAGCCCCTCGTACTCCAACAGCAGCACGGCTGCTGCGTCGGTGGGGTAGCCGGCCTGGGCGTAGCCCTCCACCAGCGCGATGGCACGGGCGTCCATGAGCTCCACGGCGTCGGGGAGCCGATCGGAGGTGACCAGGGCCCCGACGGTGGCAGCGGCCGCGTCCAGGGTCGCGAAGCCGGCCAGCAGGGTGCCGACCGCCGGTGGTGCCGGCAGGAGTCGCAGCCAGGCGCCGACCACGATGCCGAGCGTGCCCTCCCCTCCGACGCTCACCCCACGCAGATCGAGGGCGTCCTGTTCCGGCAGCCGGCCGTCGAGCAGGTGCACCTCGCCGTCGGCGTCCATCAGCTCCACCGCCAGCACGTGCTGGCTCATCACCCCGTAGGTGAGCACGTGGATGCCACCGGCGTTGGTGGCGACGTTGCCGCCGAGGGTCGCGGCGATCTGGCTGGCCGGATCGGGCGCGAAGCGCAGGCCCTCGGCCGCGGCAGCACGCCCGAGCCGGGCGTTGACCAGCCCCGGCTCCACGTGGGCTCGCCGGTTGGCGACGTCGAGCGCCAGCAGCCGGTCCATCCGGGCGACGCTGATCACCAGCGGCCGGACGCCACCGACACCGGTGGGTGTGGCGCCGCCGGCCAGCCCCGTCCCCGCGGCGCGGGGGGTGAAGGGCACGCCGTGGTCACGGCAGGCGGTGAGCACCGCCGCGAGCTCCTCACGGCTCCGGGGCAGCGCGATGGCCAGGGGGTCGGCGTTGAGGAAGGAGGCGTCACGCCGGTAGGTCGCCCGCGACAGGGCGGAGGTCCGCAGGCCGTCTTCGCCGAGGGTCCGCCCGAGGTCGGCGAGCAGTGCCTGCTCGGTGGGGGTCGGCACGGTGTCGCGCCGGGGGCGGGTCGCAGCTGCAGGGTCCATCAACGCTCCTGTGGTGTCTAGGTGGCGACGGGCAGCCGACGCACCAGGTACTCGGCGAGGTGGAGGACCTCCACCCCACGTCCCGAGGCGTGCACGCCGCCGCGCAGGTGCAGGATGCAGCCCGGGTTGTCGGTGATCAGGATCGACGCAGCCGTCCGGTCGACGCAGCCGAGCTTGCGGTCCAGGATGCCGGCGGACAGCTCCGGGTTGCGGACCGAGGTCGATCCGCCGAACCCGCAGCACTCGCCCGCTTCCGGCAGCGGCACGACCGGCGCACCGGCCACGTCGCGCAGGAACGCCTCGATCGCCTCCCCGCGCCCCAGGGTGTTGGAGGCCTGGCAGAACCGGTGGACGGTGACGGGGGTCCGGTCACCGTCGTCCAGGCTGCCCGCCGGCAGGCGCCCCGGACCGCTGGCCAGGTAGCTGATCAGGTCGTAGGTACGCCCGGCGAGCTCCTGGGCGCGCTCCACCTCGACGGTGTCCCCGCGCAGCAGGTGCGGGGCGTCATGCGCCAGCATGGCCAGGCAGGAGGAGGCGGGGGTGACCACGTCCGCGCCGTCGGCCAACGCCGCCATGGTCTGGCGCACCATGTCGCGGGCGGTGTCCTGCTCGCCACTGTCGTAGGCCGGCAGGCCGCAGCAGTGCTGGTCGCGGGGGACGATGACCTGGGCGCCCGCCGCCCGCAGCAGCTTCGCCGCCGCGATGGGGATGCCCGGCGCCAGACGGTCGGACAGGCACTGCAGGAACAGCTGGACCTTGCGGCCGGCCAGCGGCTGGTCGGCCAGCCGGGGTGGTTCCTCGAGCCGACCCGGGCGCAGGGTGTCGCGCGCCGGCCGCAGCGGCACGGCCGGCGGCGTCCGCCACCCGATGCGCTCGGCCAACGGGCCACGCGAGGTGAGCGCGGATGGCACGGCCGTCACCCCGTCGCGTCGCAGCGGCGTGGTCACCACGCCCGCCACCCGCAGCCCGACATCCACGAGCCCGGGGTGCTGGAACGCCCGGAGCGCGGACCGGGTCACCCGGCCGGCGCTCCCGGCCGACTCGGAACGCGCCACGGTCTCGCGGACCTCGAGGATCTGGACCGGGAGCGGGATGTCGACCGGGCAGACCGTCGCGCAGGCCCCGCAGGACACACACAGCGACTGCGGGCCTGCCGCCGCCTCGATGCCGTGGTGGAAGCTGGTGTTCACCAGCCCGATCGCGCCGGTGTAGACGTGACCGAAGGCGTGGCCGCCCACGATGCCGTAGGGCGGGCACACGTCGGCGCAGGCGCCGCAGCGGATGCACCGCAGGGCGTCGGCGACGTCCGGGTCCTCGGCCATCGCGGTGCGCCCGTTGTCGAGCAGCACGATCAGCTGCTCCTGGCCGGGGCGCGGACCGGTGAGGAAGTTGGTGTAGACCGTGATCGGCTGGCCGGTCGCGGAGCGGCCGAGCAGGCGGACCTGGCGCATCGCGTCGGCGTAGGTGGGGAGCAGCTTCTCGATCCCGGCGGTGACCACGTGCAGCTGCGGCAGCGCCACCGACATGCGGTTGTTGCCCTCGTTGCACACCAGCATGATCGCGCCGCCCTCGGCGATGAGCGCGTTGGCCCCGGACAGCCCGACGCTGGAGGCCAGGAAGCGCTCCCGGAGCTCCGTGCGGGCGACCTTGACCATCCGGTCGATGTCGTCGGGGGGGAAGGGCCGGTCCAGTACCCGCTCGAACAGCCCCGCGACGGCGTGCCGGCGCTTGTGGATCGCCGGCATGACCAGGTGCGAAGGGGTCTCCTCCGCCAGCTGCAGGATCCACTCCCCGAGGTCGGTCTCGACGGGGGGGATGCCGGCGGCCTCGAGGTGGGCGTTGAGGCCGATCTCCTCGGAGACCATCGACTTGCCCTTGACCAGCAGGTCGGCGCCGGCAGCCTGCATGCGCTCGGTGATCAGCGCGTTGGCCTCACCGGGCGTCGCCACCCGGACCACCTCGGCACCCGCGGCGCGCGCGTTGGTGGTGAAGGTGTCGAGGTGGTGCTCCCAGTCCGCGAGCACCCCGTCCTTGATGCCCGCGAGCTCCGCGCGCAGCTCGTCGAAGCTGCGGCCCTCCTGCTGCTCGAGATCGGCGATGGCGGCGTCCCGGCTGTCACGCCAGCCCCGCTGGAAGGCCGTCAGCCCCCCGCGTACGTCCGGATCGGCGAGCGCGGTTGCGTAACGCTCCTCGAAGGGGCGAAGGGTGCTCATGGCGTCGGCTCCTCGGTCACAGGGTCGGTGCCGGTGAGCACCAGCACGTCGACCTCGTCCGGGCCCTGCACACCGATGGTCAGGCTGCGCTCGATGTCGGCGGTGCGGGACGGACCGGTCATCAGGGAGGCGAAGCTGGCCCGCCCGCTGCGCTCGGCCAGCCAGGCCGCGACGTCCTCGAGGCGGTCGACCACCACCTCGGCGGGCACCACCTGCACCAGGCGCTGGCACAGCATCGTGACCACCCGGTCCGCGAGCCCATGCTCGGCGACCAGCACGCTGCCGGTCTCCACCACCGCGAGCTCGCCCCCGACCACCGCGACCGGGACGTCGGCGACGTCGGCCGCAGGGTCCTCGTCACCGGGGACCACCACGGTGCAGCCCTCGGCCTCGAGTCGCATCGCCAGGGCGGGCTGTGTGGTGTGCAGGCTGGGTGCCACGGCGACCCGGTCGCTCAGACCGGCGGCGTGGGCAGCCACCTCCTCCCAGCCGGGGAGCTCGTGGTAGCTGCTCGCGGCCGCCTCCACCCGGGCGCGCAGCCGGGTCCGCCGTGCACTGTCGCGCCCGGTGTCGGTCCGGGGCCCGGAGGGGGTCACGACGCGTCCCGATCGGAGTCGGTGCTCCGTGGCGACTGCGTCCCGCTGCTGCCGGGATCGAGGGTCGGCGCGAGGCGCCGTTCCCGTGCCGCCATCACCAGCAGCGTCGCAGCCAGCGCCAGGAGGATCGCCAGCATGACGGTCCCGGCGTTGGCACCGATCCCCCAGACGAGCAGGTAGGTGAAGGTCCCGGCGGCCAGGAGGTAGTAGGCGCACGGGATGGCCACCTTGCGCATCAGATCGCCCTCGCGTCCGACCAGGCCGACGGTGGCCGCGGCCGCCACCACGTTGTGGACGGTGAGCATGTTCCCGGCAGCTCCTCCCACGGCCTGTGCAGCGACCACGGGCACCGTAGCGACCCCGATGCCCTCGGCGGTGGCGAACTGGAACTGGGAGAACATGATGTTGCTGATGGTGTTGGAACCGGCGGCGAAGGCACCGAGCGCGCCGACCACCGGCGCGACCAGGGGCCAGGCGGAGCCGACGGCGGTAGCGGCACCCTCGGCCAGGGTCAGCGGCATCGACGCCAGCTCACCGGTGGAGAAGTCGGTCCCGGAGTTGATGAAGATCCGGACCAGCGGCACCGCGATCAGCATCGCCGGCGCCGCCTTGACGATCTGCTTGCCGGCGGTGCGCCACGCCAACGTGATCTCTGAGCCGCGCATCCGGTGCAGCGGGTAGCTGACGACCACGGCGACCAGGAAGACGAAGCCCGGCAGGTAGAGGAACTGGAACCCGGCGTTGAGGCCCTGACCGAAGATGTCGGACCAGGTGGGGTTGACGCCCTGCAGCGCCGACTGGACGCCGAGCTCGGGGATCCTGGTGACCACCAGGATGGCGGCGAGGACGCCGTAGGGGGCCCAGGCACGAGCGGTACCGATCGACTGCCGCGGTGCCGCTTCGTCGGGCGTGAGATCCCCCATCCAGTTGTCGACCCAGCTCTCGCGCGGGGCGAACTCCCACGCCTCCTTGGGCTGCAGGAAGCCCTTGCGGGTCGCGGTGATCACGATGGCCAGGCCGATGAGCCCACCGAACAGCGAGGGGAACTCCGGGCCGAGCAGCCACGCGGTCAGCCAGTAGGGCACGATCATGGCGGCGGCGGCGAAGAGCGCGAAGGGCCAGATCGCCAGGCCCTCGCTGAAGCGCTTGTTCGGCCCGAAGAAGCGGGTGAGCAGCCCGACCATGAACAGCGGCACCAGCAGCCCGACCACCGCATGCACCGTGGCCGCCGCAAGGGCGACCTCCCCGAGGTAGGCGTCGAGGCTGCCGCCGTTGGCGGTGATGGCCTCCTCGGCGGCGGTCCCGCTGAGCCCGCTGTTCACCCCGATGATGATCGGCGTGCCGAGCGCCCCGAAGGTCACCGGGGTGGACTGGATGATCAGCCCGCTCATGACCGCGGCCATGGCCGGGAACCCGAGGGCGAGCAGCAGCGGTGCGGCGACGGCAGCGGGTGTCCCGAACCCGGAGGCACCCTCGATGAAGGAGCCGAACAGCCACGCGATGATGATCACCTGCACCCGCCGGTCCGGGCTGATGCGGGTGAAGCCCGCCCGGATCGACTGCATCGCGCCGGAGGCGTTCAGCGTGGCCAGCAGCAGCAACGCCCCGAAGACGATGTAGAGGATGTCGAGGGAGATGCCGAGCCCCTCGATCACCGACGCGGCGATCGCGATCGGCTCCACGTCCCACACCAACCAGGCGACGAGCGCGGTGACCACGAAGCCGACGGCCATCCCGTCACGGGCGGGCCATCGGAAGCCGACCATCAGCACACCGATCGTCAGGATCGGGAGGAAGGCGAGCAGGCTCAGGACAGCGAGGTTCTCCACGGTGCGATCTCCCTGGTACGGCGACCCCGGCCCTCTCCCGCCCGACGCCCGCTGCGGGGGCTGTGGGGCGTGCCGGAGTGGGGTGGACCCTCGGGCACCGCGCACGGAGGGCACACCGCTCTTCGGCCCCGATGATGGGCCGAAGGTCCCACGTGACCGATGCCCCCAGCTCGCGGACGACCAACGGCCCCAGCTTGCGGGACCGTCCGACCCTGGCGTGCAGCGGCCACCGCTGCAGGTCCTCCACACCCACGCGCCTGGAGGCGAGCGTCCCGCGCTCCCTCCGCGCGTATGACCGCATAGGTAATACGCCGGGACCGCCGGATGGCGTCCCGCACCTCGCCCTTCCAGCGCGTCCGGCCAGTAGCGACGCTCCGAACGCAGGCGACAGCCGAAGGAGGCGCGATGCGGACGGTGTGGGTGTGGGGCGACCAGCTCAACCGCGATCTGGCACACCTGCGCGGGACCACGCCCGCGGACACCCGCGTGCTCCTGGTCGTCAGCACCGCCAAGCTGACCGAGCGCCGCTGGCACGTGCAGAAGGCCCACCTCGTGGTCTCCGCGATGCGCCACTTCGCCGCCGAGCTCGAGGACCGCGGCTACGAGGTGGACCTGCGGCGCGCGGAGAGCCTGCGCGCCGGGTTCACCGCCCACGTCGAGGAGTACGCACCGACCGAGGTGCGGGCCATGGAACCTGCGAGCCTGCCCGGGCGGCGCCTCCTCGACGACCTCGACGTCGAGGTGCTGGACAACGATCACTTCCTGTGCCACTGGCGGGAGTTCAACGACTGGGCCGGGGACCGCGAGCGGGTGAAGATGGAGGACTTCTACCGCTGGCGCCGCCGCAGCAGCGGCGTGCTCATGGACGGTGAGGAGCCGGTCGGCGGACGCTGGAACTACGACCACGACAACCGCGAACCGCCCACCGACGATCTGGCCGCCACCGCGCCGACGCCGGTGCGTTCCGCGCTCGACGACATCGACCGGGACACCCTGGAGCACTGGCTGCCCGACGGCCTGTACGGCGCACCTCCCGACGGCACCTGGGCGACCACCCGCCGCCGGGCGCTGGCACGGCTGCGGCACTTCATCGACCACGCGCTCCCCGGCTTCGGTGACCACCAGGACGCGATGGTCACCGGCGCCTGGTCACTCAACCACTCCTTGCTCTCCCACGCCCTCAACCTCGGCCTGCTGCACCCCCGCGAGGTCATCGAGGCGGCCGAGGAGGCCTACCACGCCGGCCACGCACCGTTGAACGCCGTGGAGGGCTTCATCCGCCAGATCCTCGGGTGGCGGGAGTTCATCTGGGGGGTCTACCACCGGTGGATGCCGGGCTGGCTGGACGAGAACCACCTCGGCGCGGACCTAAAGGTCCCCCCCGTCTTCACCGGCGAGGCGGACACCGACATGGCGTGCGTCGCCGACACGGTGCGCTCGATCCACGACCACGCCTACGCCCACCACATCCAGCGGCTGATGGTGCTCGCGAACCTCGCCACCAGCGCCGGGGTGGACCCGAAGGCCTTCACCGCGTGGATGCAGGGTGCCTTCGTCGACGCCTACGAGTGGGTGATGGTCCCCAACGTGATCGGCATGGGCACCTTCGCCGACGGCGGGCGGATGTCGACCAAGCCCTACGTTGCCGGCGGGGCCTACATCGACCGGATGAGCGACCACTGCGGCGGGTGCCGCTACGACCGCTCGAAGCGCAGCGGGGAGGACGCCTGCCCCTTCACCACCCTGTACTGGGACGTCCTGGACCGCAACCGGGACGTGCTGGCGGGCAACCACCGCATGGGCCGGCAGTTCCACACCCTGGACCGGCTGGGTGACCTCGATGCCCTGCGTGAGCGGGCGGTGGAGGTGCGCCGGCTGCTCGGCGAGGGGCAGCTGTAGCCGAACCCGACCCGGAGCGTCTGCACCCGGCCGGTCCGGACCGGCGAGGTGGTCGACACCGACACCCTGCGCCCCCTACCGGCGCCGCTCTACCTCCTACCGGTCGGCTCCCCAGCCGGGTGAGTCGCTGGGGTCCAGCCGCGGCAGCGGCCCTCGACGGCACGTCAGGCCCCCAGCTCCTCCACCACCAGCTCGAACTCCGAGGCCACGTGCGCGAGGACCTGTTCCGGGTCGGGGGTGATGGCCGCGTCGGTGACCAGGCCGGGGAAGATCTGGCCGTTGACGCTCACGAAGGCGGCGCTGAGGTTGAGGTGCGCGGTCATGCCGCCCCACCCGATGGTGCCGAGCAGCTGCGACCCGCCGATGTGCAGGGGCAGCTGCGGGCCCGGCACGTTGGTGAGCACCCCGGTGGAGCGCAGCTGGTTCAGCCGGTGGATGCCCCGTTCGACCACCGGCGTGAACATCGTGGTGGTGACGATCAGCATGCGGGACACCACGGGTGCGGGCGAGTCCTTCAGCTCCTGCATCCGGTCGTGCAGGATCGCGAGCCGTTCCCGGGGGTCGTCGCTGGCCACGGGCAGCTTCAGCGGCAGCAGCCCGATGCGGTTGCCGAGGTTGCGGGGCAGCGGCCGTCCCGGGCGGCGCAGGTTGACCGGGATCATCATGGCGATGTCGTCGACCATCGCGTCCCGGTCGGCGAGATAGCGGTGCAGCGCGCCGCTCATCACGGTCAGGACCACGTCGTTGACCGTGGCGTCGTTCGCGCGCGCGATCCGCTTCACCTCGGCGAGGTCGAAACCGTCGGGGTCCCAGGCCATCCGCTTCGTGCCGTCCGGGGTGCCCTGCAGCACCGTGCGCTGGACCATCTGCGGGGCCAGCAGGCGGCCGGCCCACTCGGCCATCTCCGCGCCGTCGCGGGCGACGTCCTTGAGCTCACCCGGGTGGAGCGCGAGGTGGGCCCCCTTGGCGAACAGCTGCGTCCCGGTCCCGAAGGCGTTACTGACCAGATCGGCGATGGAACGGTCCTGGACGGACACGGTCATGGGGTCGAACTCGTCCACCACCGTCAGTAGCAGGGCCATCATCGCGAGCCCGTCACCGATGGAGTGGTGGATGCGGACGTGGATCGCGCCCCCGTCACCGCGGTAGCCCTGGAGCACGCTGACGTGCCACAGCGGGCGCGTACGGTCCAGCGGGATGGTGCGCTCCTCGCTGCACCACTCCTGCAGCGTGGCCTGGTCACCGGGCGCGGGGAGCCGGTGCTCGGAGATGTGCACGTCGAGGTCGAAGTCCGGGTCGTCCACCCACAACGGCATGAGGCCGGGCAGGCGTGACGGGACGATCCGCTGCCGCATGATCGGGTGCCGGTCGAGGAGGCGCTCCTGGAACCGTGCGCGCAGCAGCTCCACATCCACGGGCCGGTCGTACCACATGATCGACGAGATGGTCATCGGGTTGACCCGGTTCTCGCCGAGGTACCAGACGGCATCGCCCGGTGACATCCGCCTGGACATCCCCACCCTCTCCTGTCACGCCGCGGTCACCCACGACCGTCTCCCGGCTACAGCTTACGGCCCCTGACGTCGGCGCAGAAGCTACGGCGCACCAACGTGTCGGGACAGTGCCGGGTGTCCCGCGGGCAGGGCCGGTCGACCCCTGCAGGACCGGGCCCCTCAGGGCGCGTCCCACAGCCGCGGGCCGAGCCCGGAGGCGCGCTGGACCGGACGTGCCAGCGCCTGGCGCAGGGCACCGTCGCCGGCCAGCACCGTGACCCGCTCCGCAGCACGGGTGATCGCGGTGTAGACCAGTTCCCGGGTCAGCAGCGGTGAGCTGCGCTCCCCGAGGACCACCACGGCGTGCCCGAACTGCGAGCCCTGGCTCTTGTGGATCGTCATCGCGTAGGTGGTCTCGTGCGCCGGCAGCCGGGCGGGGCTGAGCAACCGCACCCCGCCACCGGCCTCGGCAGCGAAGGCGACCACCGACCGGTCAGGGTCGTTCGGGTCGCCCACCACGACACCGACGTCCCCGTTGGCCAGCCGCAGCGCACGGTCGTTCTCGGTGATCAGCACCGGCCGCCCCGGGTAGAAGCGGCCGACCGCCGGGCTGCCCTGGCGCTGCACGAGCGCGGCCTCGATGGCCGCGTTGTAGCGCTCCACGCCCGCCGGTCCCCGACGGTGGGCGCACAGCACGCGCAGCTCTGACAGCAGGGCGAGGATCTCCTCGGGCGGCCGGCCGTGGCGTGCAGCATCGATCACCCGCCCGTAGGCGGCCGCAGCGAGGCCGATCACCTGCTGGTCGGCGTCCGGAGCAGCACCGGGGTCGATCCAGCGGACCTGCCCGTCGCTGGCGCCGGCGAGCTGCCCGACCACGTCGGTCTCACCGCGCTGGATCGCACGGGCCACCTCGGCGATACCGCCGCCGGCGGCGAACCGGCGGAAGCGGTCGAGCCGGACCACGGCGTCCCAGATCCCTGGCTCGTCGGCGGGAGCCACCTCGTCGGCCAGCCTTGGCCCGACCAGGGGTTCGAGCGCCGCAACGGCGGTGTCGGAGAGCTGGAGGACCGGCCGGCTGCCGTGGGGCCCGCACAGGTCACCGAGGACGACACCCGCCTCCACGGAGGCGAGCTGGTCACGGTCACCGAGCAGCAGCAGGCGCGCGTCGTCACGCACCGCCGCCACGAGCTTGGCCATCAGCGGCAACGAGACCATCGAGGCCTCGTCGACGATGACCACGTCGTGGGGCAGGGGGTGGCGCGCGTCGTGACGGAAGCGGGTCGCGGAGCTGCGTTGCACCCCCAGCAGCCGGTGGATGGTGGAGGCCTGGATCCGCGACAGGGCGTCGCGGAGCTCCTCGTCGATCGCCAGGTCGGGCAGCGCGGCCTGGAGCGACTCCGTCAGCCGCGCTGCCGCTTTGCCGGTCGGGGCGGCCAGCGCCACCTGCGGCAGGCGCCCGCCCCGGTCGCGGGCGGCGAGGTGGAGGGTGGCCAGCACCCGGGCGACCGTGTAGGTCTTGCCCGTCCCCGGCCCACCGGCGATCACCGTGAGACGACGCAGCAGCGCGACCGCCGCCGCCAGCCGCTGGCGGTCGAGCTCCGGGCCGTGACCGAACAGCGTGTCCAGCCAGACGGCGGCCCGCTCGGGGTCGACCGGTTCCGTGGGTGCGCGGCCACGGGCACGCAGCGCGTCGGCCAGTGCCACCTCGTAGCGCCAGTACCGGTCGAGGTACAGCCGGTCCCCGTCGAGCACCAGGGGGCTGACCCCGGCGGACCGGCCGTCCGCGGCATCCGCGGGGGTGCGTGCAGCGGCGCCGGCCAGCAACCGGTCCTGCCAGCGTGCGGTGTCCGGCCAGGGCAGTGCTGCGAGCCGAGCGGCGAGCTCCTGCTCCCCCGCCACCGGGCCTGAGGACGGCTCCACCGCGGTCCGCTCCGCGACGTGGTGCAGTTCCACGCACACGTGGCCGAGCCGCGGTGCCCGCAGCGCCAGGGCGATGGCGAGCACCACCTCGTCGTCGGTGGTGCCGGCGATCGACGCCACCCGGCGGGCGAGGCGGACCTCGGCGTCGAGGAGGACCCCGACCTCGACGAAGGCCGCGAGTCCGTCGTCCTCCTGGCGCAGCGGCGGCTCCGGCAACGTCAGCTGCCGTCCACCCGTGTCGCTGCTGCTCACCGGTCACCTCCATCCAGCTCACGGCTGAGGGCGACCACCAGCTCCGGTTCCGGCCGCAGCAGCACCACGCCGGTGGACGCGTCCTGGGCGCCCACCATGCCTCTGAGGAACAGGTAGCCGGCGCCGGCGAGGTGGCGTGCGGGGTCGTAGTCCGGGACCCGCCAGCGCAGGAAGCGGTGGGCCGCGACGAGGTACAGCAGCCCCTGCAGGACGTAGTGGTGCTCCACCATCGAGCGGCCGAGGACGGCCGGGTGGTAGTCGCGTGCCAGGGAGCGGCCCGTGTCGCGGTCACCGAACCAGTTCGACTTGTAGTCGGCGACCAGGAAACGGCCGTCCGCCAGCCGAGCCAGCAGGTCGATGCTGCCGGTGAGGTAGCCACGCACGGGCGCGGCGAGGCCGGGCTGGGTGAGGCGCTCCGCGTAGGCCGCGACGAGGGGGTCCGCGCTGCCAGCCAGCAGGTGCCCCACACGCGACAGCGACGACGCCGTCCGCTGGGCGAGCGCGCCGCCGGCCAGCGGCAGCTCGAAACGCAGCTCGTTGCACCGGTCTGCGGGTTCCAGATGGGCCAGTCGGACCCCACCGAGCGTCTCACCGAGGCCCGTAGCGACCGCACGGCACAGACCCTCGGCGACCTGCGGGAGCAGCGCCTCGTCGATGCCGTGCCGGGCGGCCTGCGTGGCGAGCACGGGATCGCGATGCTCCGGCTCCTCGCACCGGGTGAGGTCGAGGCGCTCGAGACAGTCGTGCAGGAAGGTGCCGGGTCCGGCCCCGCGCGGGAACCGCCCGAGCGGCACCTCCCGATCACCGCTGCCGGTGTCGCCCGGATCCGCGGGCGGCGAACCGCCGGCAACCTCCACCTCGGCGTCAACATCGCGGCCGGCGTCGACCGCCACCGGTGCCACGTCCCCCGACCAGGTGCCGGCCTCAGCTCCGCGGACCAGTGCGGTGAAGCTGGTCCGCCGCCAGGACCGGTCCACGGCCCCCCGGGTCCAGTCCCGGGCCGTGAGCGGCACCTGCTGCTGCGTGGGCTGCTGCCAGCGTGCCGGCGTCGGCAGCGCCGTGACCCGCTCGACGCCGACCGCGCCGCCGGCCCCGGCCGCCAGCGCGTCCAGGTCGGCGACCAGCGCGCCATCGTCGGCTGTGGCCACCCGGTCCGCTGCGAGCTCCAGTCGGGCTTGCGGATCCTGCGCGTCGCGTCCGTGCAGCAGGCTGGCGAGCGCCGAGGTCGACGCCCCCGTGGTCGCGCCCCACCACACCACGGCACGGTGCTCGGCGCGGGTCAGCGCCACGTAGGCCAGGCGCAGCTGCTCGGTGCGTTCCTCGGCCGCCGCCAGGGCGATGCTGCGCTGCTTGGACGCCGAGGACACGTCCGTATCCAGGTCGAGGGTGATCGCCGCCGCCGGATCGTCCACCTCCGGGTCGTGGAACCGGGTGATGGCCTCATCGACCTGCGCGCGCCCGTCCCACAGGTCCGGGCAGAGCACGATCGGGTACTGCAGCCCCTTGGAGCCGTGGATCGTGACGACCCGCACGGCCTCGGCGTCCTTCTCGAGGCGCAGCTCGGTGTCGGTGGTGGTCGGGGCACCCTCGGCGGCGTCCTGGCGGCGGGCGGCCAGCCACGCCAGCAGGGCGTTGGGGGCCAGGCCCTCCGCCCGCTCCGCGCCGTGCAGCAGCTCGAGGAGGTGGCGGAGGTTGGTCAGCCGGCGGTCGCCGTCGGCACGGGCCAGCAGGCGCGGTGCGACCTCGTCCTCCGCCAGCGCCTGTTGGAGGGCGGCCAGCGCCCCGTGGCTGACCCACCGCTGGCCCCACCGGGTGAGCGCGTCGACCCAGGCGTCCCAGGCCCCCGTGGTGGGCGCATCAGCCCCCGTCGCGCCCGCGGCCGGATCCGCCTCGTCAGCGGCCGCGAGCTCGGTGGCCAGCGTCGCCGCGTCGCGCCCCCCGAGGACGCTGGCGGCGGCGGCGACCGCGGCGGGCTGCGAGCTCGGTCGCAGCATCGCGGCCAGCAGACGCTGCAGCGCCTCGGCCTCCTCGGTGGCGTACACGCTGCCGCCCCGCTGGATCACCGCAGGCACCCCGGCGTCGTGCAGGGCCGCCTGGACCGCCAGGGCACGACGGTTGGTGC
>PXDB01000047.1 GCA_003565155.1 Nitriliruptoraceae bacterium
ATGTTCGGAGCGTGGAAGCGAGCACCACCAACCATCAGAAACCGCCCCGAACGGCCGATCAGACCACGATCTCAGCCATTCCCGTTCCCCAACCCGTCACCACGGTGCCGGGAGTCCTGGATTCATGGCCGTCAGGATGCGGCCGTGACAGCATCGTGTCGAGGGTCCGAAACAGCCGATACAGGCACTGTAACGGCAAGAATCCGCTATTTCCGTCTCATCAGTTTCGGGGGCTCTCCGGTCGTGTCGGTGGGTGTCGGCCGGTGCCTCGTGTCATGACCTCAGCAACAGCTCTGGGGTGTGCAAAGCGCGCACGATTCGGCATGTGATGGTCACGGTTTCGACCTTGCCCTGCCAGTCCCTGTTCATGGAGCCCGCGGGACCACGACGGCCCGGCAGGCACCGACCGGCCCGTGC
Source organism: Nitriliruptoraceae bacterium (assembly GCA_003565155.1). Taxonomy (GTDB): domain Bacteria; phylum Actinomycetota; class Nitriliruptoria; order Nitriliruptorales; family Nitriliruptoraceae; genus T1Sed10-7. The sequence goes on from PXDB01000047.1 coordinate 418, forward strand.
GGCCGCCGCATCGCGGTCACAAACCGCACCGCGCTGGGGGACTACCTCAAGACCACTCACCACCAGGAGACCGCGATGACCGCTGCCCATACGTCGACCGCCCAGCCGCCCACGCCCCCCACCATGAGCATCCCTGAGACGGCCGTGCTGCTGGGCATCAGCCGCTCCGCGGCCTACCGCGCCGTCACCCGCGACGAGATCCCAAGCGTCCGCATCGGACGACGACTACTCGTCCCCACCGCCAAGCTCTACCGCCTCCTCGGCTGGAACTACCCGACCGAGTGATGCCCGCCCGGCACCCTGAACGCCAACCCGCCGGCCACAGCCCCCCGGACCACGAGCTGGGCAGCCCAGGCCAGCCGGTGGACCTGAACGCACCCGCGGCTCAGCGGACAACGATCGCGTTCTCGAGTTGTCCAGGACCGGGTCATGCCGGCGGTTACGCACAGGTCAGTACATCCACTGAACTTGACTCCGTGCAGCACCTACACTTACGCTCATGAAGCGACGAGATCTCATCAGACAGCTCCGCGATGCAGCCAGCGACGCGAAGCTCGAGTTCACGTCGCTGCGGAACACCGGCGGACACGAGGTCTTCTCGCTCGACGGCCTACGCATCCCGATCCCGAACCACCGGGAGATCGCCGAAGGCACCGCACGGTCGATCCTGCGGCAGGCCGCAACCAAGCTCGGAGAGGAGTGGTGGACGTGACCCGCTACCGCGTCACCGCCACCCGCGAGGCCGACTGGTGGTCGCTGGTCGCCGTCGACGTCGAAGGACGCGAGGTGGCCTCGCAGTCGCGCCGGCTCGATCAGGCCGACGCCGCCATCCGTGAGGCGATCGCCCTGGTCCTCGACGCCGAAGCCGACACGTTCGACGTGGACATCGCCCCCGACCTCAGCCACATCGATGTGTCCGGGGGAACCCTCGAAGCGCTCGAGTTGCGGCGCGACCTCGCCGACCTCACCGACCGAGCACGGCGTCAGACACCGGCCGCCGTTGCCGAGCTACGGCGGGCTGGACTGACGGTGCGTGACGTCGCTCACCTCCTCGGCGTCACGCCGTCGCGCGTTTCGCAGATCGAGAAGCAAGCCGCGCTGGCGAACTCGGCCTAACGCCCGTGATCGCCATCCACCTGCCGCGGTTACAGCCCGAAGTGTCGGTTGGAGCCGAGCCCGCATCCCGGAGGCTACGGCACCGTCGGGGCGACGGCCCAGTACGCCAGGCCGACGGTGGCCAGGCGTTGTTGGATCCCTGCGGGGCCGGCGATCAGCATCGATTGCTCGTCGTAGCGCCGTCCGTGCAGCCGCAACAGCCACTGAGCGGTCCACAAGATGGGAGGCCGAAAGCGGTCGTAGCGCCAGCTCAGCCTGCTGTGATCCGGCACCGCTGGCCAGCCAGAACCGGGACACTTCGGCATCCTCGGAGACCGAGGTTGCGGGGATGGCCAGATCACGAAGCACCTCAGCCAGGGGCCATTCGCCTTCGACCCGACGGGTCCCGGGGAGGGCGAGCCGGCCAAGCCGAACGAACGACTCGACCTCGCCAGCGCCATCGGCGGCGAGGAACCAGAACCGCTGGTCCTCAGCAAGCAGCAGTGGCAGCAGCGCGGCTAGCTGCCGGTCCGAGGGGCCCTCATCGAACGGTGCGGGCGCGTCCAGCACGTCGCAGAGGCGATAGCGAGGCCCACTCGAATCGCAGCGGCTGCGCCCACATGGGGTTCTCGTCCTACGGATCGTGCAGGAAGGGCAGGCGGACTACCTCCAAGGACAGGTCGAGCGGCACATGGTCCGCCACGGTCGCGGCCCCCGGACGCGGAAGCCACGCTGGCAGCAGCGCCGGATCGTCAACGAGTTGCACCCTGGCCCCATGTCCGATCGCCTGTCGGCCAGAACCTACCGAGACCGAGCACCAACGCCGATCGGCCCTGATCACGATCCACCTGCGGGTGTTGGGGCAGCGCCTCACCAGGAGCAGAAAGGCTCCCTGCATCTTGACACAGAGGGCAGCCCCGCCGTCGGCTCGCAGCCGACCCTTCGCCCGGACGGAAAGGGGCTGCTCCAGTAGGTGACGGGTGGTGGGCTGGCCGGGGTGCGACGGCGGTGAACACCGCGTCGATGATCCGTGGCTCAAGCGCGCGCACCCGGTCCGATGGGCTCTAGATGACTTAGCGTTCCGCAAGGTAGGTGTCCATCCGTACGGGCACCTCGTATCAACGTCGGTAGCTCACCGTACGTACGACGGTGGAGGCAGAATGTGACCTTCTTATCGTGACGACCGTGCAACCCCGGGCCTGCAATGGGCTCGGGTCGCCAACACGAGAGAAGGGTTGCACATGGACACCAGAACGCCGGTTGTGGCTGGGCGACCTGAGGCCTCCGCGACCTCAGCTGACGATCGCGAGGAACGATCATGACACAGCGAACAACCGGTACGAACCCTGGTCGGCGAGTCGATGGCGTGCTCGCCATCGCGATCCTCGCCGCGGCGACCTTCACATCGGCAGCGCTCGTCCCCACAGGCCTGCCGACGCTGATCGCGTTTGGGGTGGCGGTACTGATCACCATTGTCGGGCTCGTCCTCGCGGTCCGGCGCATGAGCCGGACGCATCCGTCGCGCGGGGGTGACACACCCACCTGAGGGCTGCTCGAATCTGTGGGTGAGGAATCCTCGGTCAGCGCTCGAGCCGGCACACCAGTCCGCCCGCCTCGCACGTCACGAGGCGGGCGGACACACGTCGGCGTCGAGCCACCGGGTCCAGCAGGAAAGCCTCGCCCACCGCGGCCGCAAAGACGAGCCGCTGTACCGCACCCGCAAGTTGCTGCTGCTGCTGGCCGACGAGCGGCGCGACGAGGACGGTGCCGCACAGCTCGAGGCGGCGCTGGCGGCAAGAGCCCCGTGCGAGAAGGTCGGCTGGGCCCAAGTCGCCGAGGCTCCTGCGCAGCGTCCACTTGGTCGGCGGGCCACACTGGACCTGGACTCGCAGCGTGGTCGGCAAGGCCGACATCCGCGCCCTGAACGACGAGCAGGCGGAGCTCGACCGGTCCTGGTTGGACAACGCCTGACGGCTACGCGAGCCCGCGAGATCGATGATGGTTGGCCCGCCAGCTGACTGAACCCAACACCGACTGGCGCAGCCACTAAGGGTGTGCGCAACTCCCGGAGTTACCCGGTCGGGCTTCGGGGCGGGTGCCTGGTATCGAAACCCGGCTGTCTAGTGACCGTCGAGTGGGCGTGCGCGCCACACGGTCGCTGCGGCCGGGTCGCCGCTTGCGGCCGGCTCGGTGCGCAGATGGTGGAACCCTTCACGCTGATAGACCGCAGCGGCCGGCTCGTTGCCGGCGAAGTGCTCGAGCATGACACGCGAGGCTGGTCGGGGGATCTCGGCGATCGCCGCATGAAGAAGTCGACTTCCGGTGCCCTCGCCACGCCGTTCCGGACCGATGTAGAGCTTCCAGACCACCGGCTCGCCCTCAAGCAACCCGAGCTCTTCGACTCCCACGAGCTCGTCATCCTCCGCGATCAACAACGCACCGGTTCGCCATGCTGAGTGCAGTTGCGCGTCTGTCCACCACACATCGACCTGCTCCAGGGCGACGTCACGACCGACTATCGGTTCGTAGTGGTCCGGCACCACGGCCGCGCCGAAGGCGGCGATCGCAGCAAGATCACGCTCATCTGCGAGCCGGATCGAAGCCTCGATTGCCATCACATCCCCCGGCCGAGGGAGGCAACTCTACGTAGGAGCATCACGGTCGGCTGCGGAAAGGACAGGGAGCGATCGTCGGGGCGTTGCGCCTACCGGGTCGAACTCGCACCGGTTCGCAACGCCCGGATCCTCTAGGTTCCAGCGGAGGCTGCCCGGCCTCGGTCCGGTTCGCCTCACGACGCGAGGTGTTGTTCGTACCATCCACGGCTGGGCGCACATGCGCCGCATCCGATGACTGGTGACTCACGACCATGGAACTGCTGCAACTGATCGTGTTGATGGTGCTGACCTTCGCTGGGATGTACGTCTTGAGTGTCCTGACGAGACTCGTTCGAGCGGTCGAGGCGATCGAACAGCGCCTTGACGCGTCTCGTGCGCCTTCCGAATCCGACGAGCACGCCCACGAAGGCTGACGATGACGCCGGCGCGTTTCGGTTCGCCCGAGGACGCTGCGCTCTCGGAGTGGCGTCAGACCCCAGCGGGCGCAAGGGTCAAGCAGGTGACGGTCTGCGGGCAACGCGCTGAGGTCGTCATCGAGTTGCAACCCGGCTACCGGGAATGGGTCTACTGCGTCCGCGGGCCAGAGGGCTGGCGGACCACGGTGAGCGGCAACGGGCCGACCCCGAGCTGGGAGGACCCAGACACGTACGGCTGGGAACCCTGAGACCCTCTACCCGTCGCCAACGAGGTCCCGGTGCCCGATGCACTTGACGCCTCCGGCACGAACCCCACCTTCAACCGCGGCGCAACGCCCGGTATTGCTATCCGGTCAAGAACGGGACTCGCCCGATTCGTAAGGCGCTGGACGACTGCGCGGGCGCGGTTCACCTGCCGAGTTCGGCTCAGTCGGTTTCGGTATCGTCGACCCCGAAGAGTTCGGTGAACAGCTGCTCGGCGAGGCGAGCGCCCTCGTCGGTTAGCGCCACTGATTTGGCCTTCGAGCGAGGGTCGTCGATGAGCCCTCGCTCGTGCAGTCCGTCGCTGGCCTCCCACGGGAAGCTCTTCCACGCTCGCCACCCGAACGAGTCTGTGTGCGTGTTGAGGTGCATCAGCGCGAGAACAGCGTCTTGAACACGTCGCTCGTCGTACACGGTGCCCTCGATGGCTCGGACTGCTCTCGGGAAGGTTAGGTCGAGGTGTGCTGCGGGTCATCCGCAGGGGGGATGGCCCGGGTGGTCTGGCGCGGGCGCCGGTGAACCATCGCCGTGCGAGACGTCTGCCCTGGCTCAGGAGTGGAAGTTCCTCGTCTGCGCTGACCAGGTCCAGCCGTCGGCGTCCCAGTGGGCGGCATCGGATCCCTCGTCGGCCATGAGCAGCGGCTGCCAGAAGGATGCGAGTGCCTCGCCTGCCGAGTGGAGGTTGGTCCAGGGGATGTCATGGTCGCGTACGTACGACTCCCATGCGGCGACCCAGGTGGCGGGTGGCGCCGGCATCGTTGGTGGCCAGGCGGTCTGGCGTAGGTCGAAGGTCTGTCGGCAAGCCGCCCGGAGCGTGTTCGAGTCGGGGATCGGCAGTGATCTGGCGATCACGAGCATGTCGTACAGGTCGCGCGGTCGGCTGTTCGATCGGCTGCCGTAGTCACGCACGTACGCGTGGAGTTTCTCGGCGAGGTGCTGCGCGATAGGGATCACCGGGATGCTCGGCGGTGCGATGCCGGCGAAGTCGAGGAGGTCACGAAGCTCCACGTGCTCCAAGGGGCGTTGGTCGTCGGGGACGGCGTTGACGTCGAGTTGGATCCGCTCGAACTCGCGGCCGTCGAGGAGAGCGAGGATGGTGTAGCGCAGCCCTCCCTCGTCGGTCTCGGCGGTCATCGGTCGGGGAGTGGCGGCCTCGAAGCGGAAGCCATCGCCGAGGTCGGTATCGATCGCTGCATCGAGCACATCGGCGAAGTGATCCAGCGCAGCTCGCCACGTGGCGTCGGCGTCCTTGGTCGTGCGGGCCGCGCTGCCCAGTCGTGCCAGCAGCGCCTGCCCACCCTTCAAGGCCCACGAGCCGGTGGGGGCGACGACCACGAGCCGGGCGAGCAGCCGCTGGTGCGCCACCTCCTTGCGCAGCCGGTCGAGCGGTACACCGGAGTCGTGCGCGTGTTGCCGGAGGTGCTCCTCGAGCGCGGTCCGCAACGCGGCCTGGGTGCGATAACGATGCCCTTCGCTCACGCCGTGGGGGCCACGAAGTCGAGCACCGACTGGCCGAGGCCGCCGTGGTCTGTCAGGGCGGCCTGCAGCCGCCGGCGGGTCACCAGACCCCGTTTGAGCGCCTGCTCGGCTGCTGATCTGGCGAGATCCTGCCCGGAACGTGTGAGGACATCGGTGATCGTTCGCTCCACCGTGGTCACGGGCACGCCGCCGCGCTCGGTCCGCTCAACGTCGCTCAGCGGTGCGGTGTGGACCACGATGCCCGGTCGCTGGCCGCGGAAGAGCCGCGGTGCGGAGACATGGATCACGGTGGGCATCGCGTCGGTCAGTTCGTAGACGGCCAGGGCGGTGTCGTGGCTCGCGGCCGCATCCTCGCCGACCCACAGGCAGGCGACGATCACATCCTCGAAGCGCTGGGCGGGGAAGCGACGCAACCGGTAGATGCCCTGGGCGACGCGATCCAGTGACCCGGTCCGGGCCAGGTAGTACAGCTGCTGGCGTGAGACGCCGACCTCGGCGGCCTGCGCCGTGGTGAGGTAGCCGCCGCGGCGTTCCGCGAGGCCGTAGAGGACGTCCATGCTGGTCACCATGGATGTAAAACTATCTTTTACATCTGCGCTGTCAAGGATCTTGTCGGATCGGCGCGGAGCCCCGTCGCCCCACCACCGTTTTGGACACGGATTGGACACGGGAGCAGCGGGACAGGGCGAGATCTGGCGTCATGGGCAGGAACGGACCAAGAGCGTTTGCGCAGCTCAGAGACGGTTTCGGGGGACCGGCCGGGACCTGCGGAACCGTGCGCGGGCGGGACCTAAACCCAGCGCGTCTGCCAGTTCCGCCACGCTCGCGTGGGCCGGGAACCTACCGCTGACTCGCCAGCACGCGGGAAACCCCCGTTCCGGCGCTGGCGTCGCCACGTCGCGAAGGAAGCCGTGCGGATCCGTCGATGGGTACGGACCGCCCGCCCGATCGCAGCCATCCGACCATCTGGTGGTCATCGGGCTGCGAAACCTGCCTGCGTGCCGCGGCGGCACGTCGCCCTTTGCAGCCATGCGACCATCCCACGGTCCTCTGGCTGCAAACTTTCCCGTCGGGACCCCGCAGGGCGCGTGCCACCCGCTGGCGTCACGCCGACGGCAACCATCCCAGCAGCCACCGGGCGGCGTCCCGCCCGGAACGCGCCGCCACGTGGACCTCGCTCCAGTTGTGTCCGTCGGTGTAGGCGTCACCCGCGAACAGCACGCGGTCGCTGGCCGGTTCCCCGAGGCGGCGGACCCGTCGCCACTTGGCGTGGTCGGCGACGTAGGCCTGTCCGATGTGCGCCTCGGTGTTCCAGTCCTGGGAGATGTGCCACCGGTAGCGCGGCGAGGCCGCACCGGCGAAGACCCGGTCCAGTTCGGCCAGGATGTGGTCACGCAACCCGTCGTGGTCCAGCCCCCGGTACGGCTCGGCCGGTGCGCCGACGGCGAACAGTCCGAGCACGTGGTCGGCGCTGCCGTGTCCGTGGGCGGCGTCGAAGTACAGGCGTTGGCCGGCCTTGGTGTCGCTGTCGGGGAAGGTGAGGAAGGTGGGGTAGAACCGCTCCCCGAAGCCGATGAAGGCCTTCATTCCGCCCCAGATGGCGATCTTGTCGATGGCCTTCCAGCGTTCCGGGTCCAGGTCGGGGGTGAAGCTGATGCCGCGGCGGCGGAGCACCGTCACGGGCACGGTCACGATGACCGCGTCGGCCGTGGCCGTGCCGCCGCGGCTGTCGGTGACCAGGACCCGGTCCCCGGTCTCCTCGATGCCGACCACCTCGGTGTCGAAACGCACGTGTTCAGCGATGTCGGGGAGGACGTAGCGGTCGAACAGCTCGAGCCAGGAGGAGCGGATGAACCGCAGATCGCCCCCCTCGAGCGGCTCCTCGTGTGCCGCCCCGTCGAAGTGGAGCTGGCGGTCGTCCGGCCCGTAGCCGACGAGGTCGACGTCGACGGGGCGGTCGAACACCTCCTCGAGCGCTGTTGCATCGGCGTGCAACCACTCCGCGCCCAGTGCGAGGGGGAAGTCGACGAGGTCGCTGTGGCATCTCAGTCGCCCGCCGTGGACCGCGCTCGCCTCGAGGATCTGCACGTCGACACCCGCCTGGACGAGGTGGTGAGCGGCGGCCATACCGGCGGCTCCGGCGCCGACGACGATCACGCACGGGCTCGCGTCCGGTTCCAGGGGCATGCCGTTCCTCGTCCTGGGGTGGTCATGGGGTTGAGTGGGTACCGCGTTCCACACCGTGTCGCACGTGTTCCACGGTAGGTGGCCGTGGGGGTCCGCGCGCACCGAGGCTGGCCCGTACGCCCATGCGCCCGTCGGTGTAGCGTCGAGCGCAGACCGACGCAGCGGGGGAGCTGATGGGAGCCACGGGCACGAGACCCACCGCCTCCGCCGGCCAGGGCCTGCCGGCGACCGACGGCTCGGCGTTGCTCGCGTTGCCGGCTGCGCTCCTGGCAGGGGTGCCGCCCGGCGCGCCCTCGTTGCGTGCGTCGCGCTGACGCCGGAGGTTCGCCGTGGCCCGGGGCGAGATCGATCATCCGATCGACGTGCGGTTCACCGTCACCTTCGCTCTGCTCGCGGTCACCTCGCTCGGGGGAGTGGCCGCGTGGACATGGTCGGTGCGGGAGCGGCTGCCGGATCCGCTCGCGCGGCACTGGACCGGTGGGCAGGCCGACGGGTTCTCCGAACTCCCCGCCATCCTGGCGATGTCGGTCGGGCTGCCGCTGGTGGTGGCGGTGCCGATGGCCTTGGTGGCGATCGTTGGGCGGACGCCGGTGGCGCTCCGGCGGGCGATGGGCGCCACCTCGGTGTTCCTGCTGGTGTTGATGGCCGCGCTGTTCGCGGACTCGGTCCGGGTGCAGCTGGACCTGGCGGACGCGGCGGCCGCGCCGGCACCCAACGTCGGGCTGGCTCTGGGCCTGCTGATCGGTGGCGCGGCAGCGGCCGGCTCGTTGCTGGTGATCCGCCCGCGCCCGGAGGAGACCGACGCCCGGGTCGCGGGGGAGCGTCCACCCCCTCCGCGCCACGCCTGGACGCGCCGCCCGCGCTGCCGTGGCGGGCGGCCCCGTCGGGGCTGGACACCGCGGCGGCACTCACGTGCGGCGTTGCTGCGCTGCTGCTGGTCGCGGCGGTCCCGCTCGCGGGTTGGCCGATGCTCCTCCTCGTGGTGCCGCTCCTCGTCCTCGGCGGGATGTTCGGGCGGTACCGCGTACTGATCGACGAGCAGGGTCTGGCCGCGCGCGCCTTCGGTCGTGATGTCCTGCGGGTGCCCCTCGCCGAGGTGGCGGAGGCCGACAGCGTCGAGGTGGACCCGTTCTGGGAGTTCGGCGGGTGGGGGCTGCGCGTGGACGTCGCCGGTCGGGTCGGTCTGGTGACCCGCAAGGGACCGAGCGTGCGGATCCGCCGCGCCGACGACACCGAGGTGGTGGTCACCGTGGACGACGCTGCGACGGCCGCAGGGCTGCTCAACCCCCTCGCCGACCGGGCCCGGCCCGCCGACGATCGCCCTGACAGCTGACCTTTCAGCCTCGGCGTGCACGGTCGGCGAGGTGGCGGGCGGCGACCGCGGCGCCCTGCTCTGCGTGGTCGACGCTGACGGTGATCGCGGGCTTGTGGGGTTCGGGCTGTCGCAGCCGGAGTGCCGGTCCGGGTCGGAGCACGTAGCGGCGTTCGAACCGTCGGGCCCACAGCAGGGAGTCGCTGGAGAGCTCCTCGTCGAGGACCTCGACCGCGCCGAGCTGGTCCCAGCTGCGGTGGATGACCCGTCCGAAGGGCCCGGTCCGGATGCGAACACCGTTGATTCCGATGGTCACGGTGACCCACAGGGCGCGGAGCTGCCCGCTGTAGACCACGAGGACGAGCAGCAGGAGCCAGAGCACCCAGAGACCGCCGGCTCCGTCGGCGTACAGGCTGTTGGCGAAGGCATGGCCGACCAGGACCAGCAACGTGATGGCGAGTGGTGCGACGACGTCCGCGCTCAGCCGGGCGTGACCGGTCCAGGCAGCCGCATCGCCCTCGTGCGCTGGGGGCCGCACCGCTCTGGGGATCGTCTCCGGCCGGTCGCGGGCCGCCCACGTGCTCGTGAGGTGGCCGAGGGCGTACGCCGCGAGGCCGAGCCAGCGGAGATGGTCCGCCGAGGCATCGCGGTAGCTGACCAGCCAAGCGGCAACGAGCAGTCCCGCCCACGCCACGACGTGGGCGGTACCGAGGATCATCGCCGCCGGTCGGCGGCTACGGACCATGGGCGCCCATCGCCGGGCCAGGCCCACCGCGGCAACGCCCAGGAGGACCGCGGTCAGCGCCACGGCTCCAGCCGGCACCCTCACGGCAGGGGCATCGAAGGGGTCGAGGACCACGACCCGGCTCGGCGACAGCAGCAGCGAGAGCGCGGCGAGCAGCACGGTCACCCCCGCCAGCAGCACGGGGAGGCCGACCTCGGCGCGGCCGTTCACGCCCGCTCCCGGACCAGTTGGTGCACCTCGTCGGTGGACATCCCCAGCCTGCGGGCCTCGGCCACCAGCTGGTCCACCGCCTCCAGCAGGACGCTGCGGTCCAGCGCCGCGCTGGTGATCGTCGCGCCGCGGCCGCGGCGCAGCTCCACCAGGCCCTCGTCGCGCAGCTGCCGGTAGGCGCGCAGGACGGTGTTGGCGTTGACGTCCAACGCGGCCGCGAGGTCCTTGGCGGTGGGCAGTCGCTCGCGTGGGGCCAGCTCCCCGGAAGCGATCCCCCGACGCACGATGCCGGCGATCCGCTCGTGGAGCGGGCCGGTACCGGCAGGGTCGAGTTCGAAGATCATGATGTGCTACCGATGCTAGCACTATCGGCGACGGAAGGTCAGGTCCCACGTCAGCGGCCCGCCCCGATGCGACCTTGGACCCTGTGGCCGCCGCGTGCCCGGGCAGAGGATGGCATCGAGGACGTCCGCAGCCTCGCCGCAGCGGGGGTGCGACGTCGGCGGGTGCGGACGATCCACCCGCCGAACCGTGACCGCGTGCGCGCAGGAGGATCCCGACGTGACCACGACCGCTGGTGCCCACGACGCGACGAGCGGCGAGGACCGCTCGCCCATCGCCGCCCCCACCGCCCCGAAGGAGCGGGCACCCGTGCTCGACGTGGCACGTGGTGTGGCGCTGCTCGGCATCCTGGTGATCAACATCGAGTACCTGCGCTCGGCCGGGTTCTACGACGCCTTCGTGGGGGCCGTCGCCGACACCACGCTCGCCGATCGTGTGACCCAGTTCCTGATGGGCTGGCTGGGCGCCGGCAAGTTCCTGTCGATGTTCGCCATCCTGTTCGGCGTCGGCGCGGCGATCATCGTTGACCGTGCGGCCAGGGCCGGCCGGTCCCCACGGCGCCTGCTCGCCCGGCGGTACGGGCTGCTGATCGGCCTGGGGCTGCTGCACATGGTGCTGCTGTTCCCCGGCGACATCCTCTTCTTCTACGGCCTCGCCGGGCTGGCGCTGCTGCCCTTCGTCAAGGTCGGCGCCCGCACCGCCCTGCGGTGGGGTATCGGACTGGTGGTGGGGATGTCGCTGCTGTGGGGTGCGGGCACCGCAGCCATGGCTTTCGCGTCGCCCCTGCCGGCCGACGACCCGAACGTGGTCCAGCAGCAGGAGTTCTTCGCCGACTTCCAGGACCAGGCCGTGGAGGCGTTCACCCAGGGGACCTACCTCGACGTGCTCCAGGCCAACGCCATCCAGGCGGGGTTCCTCCAGACCGGCCAGCTGGTCATGCTCCCGTGGGTGCTCGGGCTGTTCCTGCTGGGCTTCGCGCTGGGCCGCTCCGGCGCGGTCCTCGACCTCGCGGCGCACCGGCAGCAGGTGGGCCGGCTCGCCGCCGTCGGGTTGGGTGTCGGGCTGCCGGTCAACCTGGTGCTCGGACCGGTCGGGCCGCTGTGGGGCGGGGCGACCCTCGACCAGGGGGCAGAGGGCGCCGGGATGCTGGTGCTCGCCGCCGTGGTCCAGCTGCTCGGCGCGCCGCTGCTCGCCGTCGGCTACCTCGCCGGTGTGGCGTGGCTGGTGCTGCGCTTCGGCGCGCCCCGTCGGTTGGCGGCCGTCGGGCGGATGGCGCTCAGCGGCTACCTGCTCCAGAGCGTCCTGGCGATGGTGGTCTTCGCCGGGTTCGGGCTGTACGGCCAGCTCGGCAGCGCCACCGCGCTGCTGGTGGTCGTCGGCATCTGGGCCGTGCTGCTGCTGGTCAGCCCGATGTGGATGCGGCGCTTCCGCTTCGGGCCCGTCGAGTGGCTGTGGCGGACGATGACCTACGGCACCCGCCAACCGATGCGCGCCGACCGGTAGGCGTCCCCGCACCGGCGACTGATGCTCGCATCTCAGGCGCTACGCTCGTATCCTGTCATGCCGCCGGTCGCGCTGGAGGACGCTGGATGCTGGGCGACCGGGTGCGTGCGTTGCGGCTGGCCCGCGGGCTGACCCAGGTCCAACTGGCGGAACGGGCGGGTGTCAGCCGGCAACTGGTCGGGGCCGTGGAGGCGGACCGTCACCTCCCGCGGGTCGACGCCGCGGTGCGTCTCGCGGCGGCGCTGACCACCACCGTGGAGGAGCTGCTCGCGCCGTCCACCGGCGAGGTCGTCGGGGTCCTCGACCCGCCGGCGGACGGCCAGCTGGTCCGGATCGCCCGGGTCGGCGAGCGCCTGGTGTGCGTGCCGACCGCCGGGTCGGGGGAGGGGTGGGCCGGTGCGGACGCCCAGATCCGTGGGCGAGCGGCGCAGCTGTTCGACGTGGAGCGCCCGGCGCTGCTCGTCGCCGGGTGCGACCCGATCATCGGTCTGGCCGCCCGGCTGCTCGAGGCCGCCGGCGGACCCCGGATGGTGCCCGTGGCCACCTCCTCGGCGGCGGCCGTCGAGGTGCTCGCCGACGCCAGGGGCCACGCCGGGATGGTGCACGGCCGCGAGGGGCACCTGCGGGCGCCTCGCTCACCGGTGCGCCGGTGGCACGTCGCCCGCTGGCAGGTCGGCCTCGCCGCGCCGGCGGATCTCGGCGACGGGTGGGTGGCGGACGCGCTGTCCGGCCGCATCCCGGTCGTGCAACGGGAGGCCGGTGCCGGCAGCCAGGACGCCTTCGAACGGGCACGGAAGGCAACCTCGGGCAACGCCGGCAAGGTTCCCGGCCCCCGGGTCGCGGGCCACGCGGAGGCGGCGTGGCGTGCCGCCAGCGATGGCACCGTCGCCGTCACCATCGAGCCGGCGGCGCTCGCCACCGGTCTGGCCTTCCACCCCCTCGAGACGCACGTCTCGCAGCTGTGGGCGGCGGCGGACCACGCCGACGACGCGCTGCTGCACGCCTTCCTCGACGAGGTGGCCGGGGAACGGGTCCGACGGCGGCTCGCCGCGATCGGCGGCTACGACCTCGACGGCGTCGGCACGGAGCTCGCAGCGTGATGCGACGACAGCCGCAACCACGGCCCGCACCGCTGCTGGCGGCACTGGCCCTCGCCGCCCTCGCCGTCGCGACCACCGCCTGCGAGCGCGACGCCGGCGCGGTCACCGCCGATGCGCCCCTGCTCATCGCCGGCGCGGCGGACCTCATGCCGGCCTTCACCGCCCTGGGGGAGGACTTCGAGGCGGCCACCGGGGAGGAGGTGGTGTTCTCCTTCGGATCCTCCGGACAGCTCGCGCAGCAGCTGATCGAAGGCGCGCCGATGGACCTCTACGCCGCGGCCGACGCCGCCTTCGTCGAACAGGTGCTGGCGGCGGGTGTCGGTGACCCCGGCACCCAGGACACCTACGCCTTCGGCCGTATCGCCCTGTGGGCGCCGGAGGGGACCTGGGGCGGCTGGACCTCGCTCGAGGACGTGGCCGCGGACGAGGCCGTCGACGTCGTCGCCATCGCGAACCCGGAACACGCCCCGTACGGACGGGCGGCGCGGCAGGCCTTCGAGCGCGCCGGGTTGTGGGACCAGGTGCAGCCGTCCATCGTCTACGGCGAACACATCGCCGACACCCAGCGGCTCGCCGCCAGCGGCAACGCCGACGTGGCCGTCGTCGCGTTCTCCCTGGCGCTGGCGGCCGAGGAGGCTGGCGACGGGACCTGGCTGCTGCTGGACGAGGACCTGCACGAGCCCCTGCAACAGGACCTCCTCGTCGTCGCCGAGGACCCCGACCGGGCGGCCCTGGCCGAGCGGTTCGTCGACCACCTCGGCTCCGAGGCGGGCCGGGAGGTCATGCGCCGCTACGGCCTGCTGCTACCCGGTGAGGCACCCCCCGCGGGCGGCACCGGATGAGCGACATCGGATGAGCGACATCGACTGGTTCCCGCTCCTGCTGTCCCTGCGTGTGGCGGCGCTCGCCACCGTCATCACCACCATCCTCGGCGTCGCCGGGGGCTACGCCCTGGCCCGCTTCCGGTTCCCGGGTCGGGGGCTGATCGAGGCGGTTGCGAGCCTGCCGATCGTGCTGCCGCCGACGGTGCTCGGCTACTACCTGCTGGTCTCGATCGGGCGGAACTCGCCGATCGGTCGCGGCTACGAGGCGCTGTTCGGGCGGCAGCTGGTGTTCACCTGGCAGGCGGCGGTGCTCGCCGCGGCGGTCGCGAGCCTGCCCTACTGCCTGCGCACCGCCACCGCCGCCATCGCGGCCATCGACGCCGGCTACGAGGAGGCCGCGCGGGTCGCGGGGCTGCACGGCTCCCGCCTGGCCGTGCTGGTCACCCTGCCCCTGGCCGGTCGCGGCATCGTCGCGGGGATCTCCCTGGCCTTCGCCCGGGCGCTCGGCGACTTCGGGACCACCATCATGGTCGCCGGCAACATCCCCGGTCGGACCCAGACCATGCCGATCGCGGTCTACGACCGGGTCCAGGCCTTCGACTACGCCACCGCGGGGATGCTCGCCGCGGTGCTCTCGGTGGTCGCCGTCGCCGTGCTCCTCGGGGTGCGTCGCCTGGAACGGACCGCGCTGTGAGCCTCCAGGTGGACGTCCGCGCCCGGGTCGGGGAGTTCCACCTCGACGCGCGCTTCGCCCTGCCGCCCGGGCTGACGGTGCTGTTCGGTCCCTCCGGTGCGGGCAAGACCCGGCTGCTCCGGCTGATCGCGGGGCTGGACCGCCCGGCCGAGGGGACCATCCACCTCGACGGCAGCGCCTTCGACGAGGTAGCGGTCCGGGCCCACGTCCCCGCGCACGAGCGCCGCATCGGGATGGTGTTCCAGCAGCCCTACCTGCTGCCCCACCGCAGCTGCCGATCCAACGTCGCCCTGGCGGTGCGTGACGGCGACCGGGGACATCGGCGCGCCCGCGCGGACGCGCTGCTGACCACGATGGAGGCCGACGTCTTCGCGACCCGCCGGCCCACGCAGCTCTCGGGCGGCCAACGCCAGCGGGTCGCCCTGGCGCGGGCGATCGCCGGCCGGCCCCGCCTGCTGCTGCTCGACGAGCCCTTCAACGCCCTGGAGCGGCCCACCCGGCGCCGGCTGCGGGGGCTGCTACGTGCGGTGGTCGACGACACCGGCGTGCCGGCGCTGTTCGTCACCCACGACACCGACGAGGTGCATGACCTCGCCGATCAGGTCCTGCTCGCTGACGACGGCCGGATCGATCGCCTGCTCACCCGCACCGACGCCCTCGCGCACCTCGACACGGCGGGGG
>PXDB01000080.1 GCA_003565155.1 Nitriliruptoraceae bacterium
CGACCCCGACGACGAGGCGGCGGCCGACGACGTCGACCCCGAGGACCCGGACACGATCCCCGGCGACGCCGTGGAGATCTTCAGTTGGTGGACCGGTGCGGGTGAGGAGGCCGGTCTGCTGGCGCTGATCGACATCTTCGAGGACACCTACGACTACGAGGTCGTGAACTCCGCGGTCGCCGGTGGTGCCGGTACCGACGCGCAGGCCGTGCTGACCAGCCGCATGCAGGCCGGCCAGCCACCGTCGACCTTCCAGATCCACGCCGGCCGGGCCCTGCTCGACCAGTGGGTGGCCGCCGAGGCGATGGAGCCCCTCAACTTCCTCTACGACGAGGAGGGCTGGTGGGACACCTTCCCGGACGAGCTGCTCGAGATGACCACCGACCCGGACGGCAACATCTACTCCGTGCCGGTCAACGTCCACCGCTCCAACGCCCTGTTCACCAACATCGAGGCCTTCGAGGCCGCCGGCGTCGACGTCCCCACCACCTTCGACGAGTTCTTCGCCGCGGCGGAGGCGCTCGAGGCAGAGGGCATCACCCCGCTGGCGCTCGGTGACAACGAGACCTGGACGCTCCTCCACACCTGGGAGACCGTGCTGCTCGGCACCGTCGGGCCCGACATGTACAACGACCTGTTCGCCGGCGAGGCGGACTGGGAGTCACCCGAGGTCGTCGAGTCCTTCGAGATGATGGACCGGATGTTCGAGTTCATCAACGACGACCACTCCGCCCGCAACTGGCAGGACGCCGCGCAGCTGGTCGCCGAGGGCGAGGCCGCCATGAACATCATGGGTGACTGGGCCCAGGGCTACTTCTCCACCGACCTGGAGCTGGAGCCGAACGTGGACTTCGGATGGGCACCGACACCCGGGACCGGTGGCAACTTCATCACCGTGGTCGACACCTTCGGTCTGCCCGAGGATGCCCCCAACCGTGAGGGCACCATCGACTGGCTGCGGGTACTCGGTTCCGTGGAGGGCCAGGACACCTTCAACCCTCTGAAGGGCTCGATCCCCGCCCGCCTCGACGGTGACCTGAGCGTGTACAACGAGTACGGGCAGAGCACCTACGAGGACTTCCAGACCGACACCCTCGTCCCGTCGCTCGCGCACAACAGCGCCGCGCCGCCGAACTTCACCGACGCCGCGATGTCCGCGGTCGTCGAGTGGATGGCGCAGCGCGACGGCGAGCGCGCCGCGCAGCAGCTGGAGCAGGCTGCCGGCGACTTCCTGCGCTGAGGTACGCGGTGCGCGGCCGCCGACGCGGCCGCGCACCGCACCCGCCCGCTCCCGCAGACGCTCGCGACGCTCCACCGCACCACACCCGACGCTCCCGCGGCTCACGCTCCCCCTGACCATCCGGAGACGGCGATGGCACAGACCACGGACGTCGGTGTGGCCGCGGGCGACACCGACGCTGCCAAGGACCACCGACTGCCACCTCGGCGCCAACGCAGCGCGCTGGCGCGACGGCTCGAGCGCTACCTGCCCTTCCTGCTGCTGCTGCCCTCGATCATCGCGATCGGCGTGTTCGTCTACGGCTTCATCGCCTGGACGGGCTGGGTGTCGGTCAGCAACTGGACGACCTTCGTCCAGGACCTGAGCTTCAGCGGCTTCGACGCCTACAGCCGGCTGTTGGACGACTTCCGGTTCCTCTCGGGGCTGCGCAACGTCATCGTGTTCACGATCCTGTTCGTCGGCGTGTCCGTGGTCATCGGGCTGATGCTCGCGCTGCTGCTGGACCGTGACCCCTGGGGTGCGCCGATCTGGCGGAACCTGTTCCTGTTCCCGCTGGCCATCTCCTTCGTGGTCACCGGCGTGGTGTGGCAGTGGCTGTTCAACCCCCGCGCCGGGGTGAACCTGATCCTCGACCGGCTCGGGACCGAGACCCTGCCCATGTGGTACGTCTCGACCGAGATCATCCCCGGCTGGCGGTGGGGACAGATCGACGTCGCGATCCCCATCGCCCTGGTGGCGGTGGTGGTCGCCGCGGTCTGGCAGATGTCCGGCTTCGCCATGGCCATCTACCTCGCGGGCCTCCAGGGCATCTCCGAGGATCTGCGCGAGGCGGCACGCGTGGACGGCGCCTCGGAGCCGCAGATCTACCGCCGGGTGATCCTGCCGATGCTGCTGCCCATGACGATCACGATCGTGATCGTGCTGGGGCACATCTCCCTGAAGACCTTCGACCTGATCTTCGTGATGACCGGACCCGGGACCGGCTACGTCACCGACGTGCCCGCGGTCTACATGTACGAGTCCACCTTCCGTGCGAACCAGTTCGCGCGGGGTGCGGCCATCTCGGTGGTGCTGCTGGTGCTGGTGGTGGCGCTGATGGCGCCCGCGGTGTGGGCCCGCAACCGCACGGAGGAGGCGGCCAGTGAATAAGGCGCTGTCCCGGGTTCCCCTCTACACCGTCCTGGTGCTGGTGGCACTGTTCGCCCTCCTGCCGCTGTACATCATGGTGATCACCAGCTTCAAGCCGCCGGCGGAGGCCTCCATCGCGCGGATGTGGGAGCTGCCGTCGTCCTTGAGCTTCAGCGCCTGGGACCGTGGGTTCTCGATCCTCCGGCCGTACCTGGTCAACAGCTTCGCACTGGCGATCCCGGCCACGCTGCTGTCGTCGCTGGTGGGCTCGATCAACGGCTACGTCTTCGCGATGTGGCGGTTCAAGGGCTCGGAGATCGTGTTCAACGCCCTGCTGCTCGGGATGTTCATCCCCTACCAGATCGTGCTGATCCCCCTGGTCCAGACGCTGAACAGCATCGGGCTGTTCAACTCGATCCCGGGACTGATCCTGACCCATGTGATCTACGGCATCCCGATCACGACCCTGATCTTCCGCAACTTCTACGCCCGCATCCCGATGGAGATCATCGAGGCGAGCCAGATCGACGGTGCCGGCCTGCTCGGCACCTACCGGCGGGTGGCGCTGCCGTTGTCGCTGCCCGGCTTCGTCGTGGTCGGCATCTGGCAGTTCACCCAGATCTGGAACGAGTTCCTGTGGGCGGTCACGATCACCAGCGCCGGTCAGCGCCCGGTGATGGTGGCGCTGCAGAACATCTCCGGCAGCCAGATCGTGGAGTTCGACCTGCAGATGGCCGCGGCGCTGCAGGCGGCCCTGCCGACCCTGATCATCTACGTGCTCCTCGGCCGGTACTTCGTCCGAGGGCTGCTCGCAGGGGCCGTCAAGGGCTGAGGCGCCGCATGGCGGCCCGGTCGGCGGCTGGCCCGGCCGGGCCGGCCGCCGATGCGATCAGGTCCCGGGAGCGTCGTCAGGTCCCGAGCGCCCGGCGCATCGCCGCGACCCGGTCACCCACCATCTGCACCGTCACCGCCGCCTCGGGCGCGAAAGCGTCCGAGGCGTGGAACGTCCCCGGGTAGACGTGCAGTTCCGTCGACACACCGGCCTGCAGCAGGCGGGTCGCGTAGGCGATGTCCTCGTCACGGAACACCTCGAGCTCACCTACCTGGATGATCGCCGGGGGCAGGCCCGACAGGTCGTCCGCCCGCGCGGGTGCGGCGTAGATCGAGACCTCGTCGCCGCCGGCCGCGTCACCGAGGTAGGCACGCCAACCCGAGGCGTTGTGCTCGTGGCTCCAGGACAGGATGCCGGTGAACTCCCGTGCCGAGGCGGTGGCGTTGCGGTCGTCCAGCATGGGGTAGACCAGCACCTGGAAGGCGACCGCAGGTCCTCCGCGGTCACGGGCCAGTAGGCAGGTCCCCGCGGCGAGCCCGCCACCCGCGCTCTGCCCTCCCACGGCGATGCGACCGGGGTCGAGACCCAGCGCGTCCGCCTGGTCGACCATCCAACCCAGGGCCGCGTAGCAGTCCTCCACCGGGGCGGGGTAGGGGTGCTCCGGGGCGAGCCGGTAGTCGACGGAGACCACCACGCACCCGACGCGCTCGACGAAGGCCTCGCAGTCGAGGTCCGAGGCGTCGATGCTGCCCATGATCATCCCGCCACCGTGGATGAAGAGGAAGCCGGGTAGCGCGGTGCTCGGGTCGCTGTCGGCGGGCCGGTAGACACGCAGCCGGAGCGCGTCCCCGTCGGGCCCTGCGATCTCCTGGTCCTCGCGGACCACCCGCTCATTGGGCGGCAGCTCGGCGGCCGCACCCGCGATCAGCTCGACCAGCGCCGTCCGGATGCCGGCGAGGACCTCTCCACTGAGGTCGTCCGCACCGAAGCCGATGGCTTCGTAGACGGCCAGACCGCCGGCCACCTCCGGATCCACCCGGTCCGCGAACGCACGTGTGCTTCCCATCCAGCCGTCCCTCCCCTGGTCACCTGCTCCCGGCGTGGGACGCTAGCAAGGGCGCCGTCCTTCGGCGTCGGGTACCGGTGACGGGGTCCTTCCGGGTACCCCCCGTGCGCGGTCTCACGCATCAACGGGCAGCCGGGCGCTGCGGAGTCGGTCACCTCCGGTGCGGGTGTCCTGCCACACCACCACGAGCTCCTGCCCGAGGAGGGCGGCGGTGGGTGCCCGGGCGTCGGCCCCAGGCGGTGCGTCGTCGATGCGTAACGGCGGGGACGCCCGCACCTGGCCGTCCGTGTCGAGGTGGAGCTGCGACGCCAGGATCGTCGAGGTGCCGTCGCGGTCGTCGGTGAAGACCGCGGTGACCGACCGCGGGCCCGTGGGCACGAGGCAGGTGCCGTGTTGTCGTGCGCCACGGGGGCGTCCCTGATCGACAGCCCGTGGTTGCGCCCAACGCTGTCCCGCATCGTGGGAGACCGTCACCCAGAGCCGGGCGCCACCGTCGGCGTCCCACACCTCCCACACCGCCCACACGACGGGTCCGTCCGCCGCGAGGACGGGGCGGGCGAGCCGCTGCCCGGGAGCGGGTGCTCGGGCCAGGTGCCGGGGCCGCGCCGGGGTATCGCGCGTCGGGGTGTCGTCCGTCGGGTGGCCGCGGGCCGCCGGCCACGTGAGCCACACACCGGGCACACCGTCGGCATCGCGCTCCTGCCAGGCGACGACGAGGCGGCCCTCACACACCGCCACCGCCGGTGTGGTCTGGCCGCGGGTCTCCGCGGTACTCCGACCGGCCAGCGGATCCACCTGACCCTCGAGGCTGCCTCCGTCGGCGCGCACGCTCGGGCCCCAGCTGACACCCCCATCACGGGAGCGGGCGACCCGGACCTGCGGGAACACCCAGGGCCAGCGCAGATCGCTCCACACCGCGACCAGCGCGTCCCCGTCCGCGATCACCGTCGGCGCGTCGTGGAGGCGTTCGCGCAGCACACCGTCGGCACGGTCGGCGTCGTCGAGTCGCACGGGGGCGGTGACGTCCTTGCCCCGGCGCACGGCGAACAGGTCCCAGCTGCCGGCCGGGAAGCCGAGGTGGACGCAGACGGGCCCGTGCGCGTCCACGGCGAGGCGCGGCCGCCACCGCCGCGCGGTCACCGGATCCACGCCACCCCCGGCCGTTGCTGCGTCGTCCGGACCCCTCGGGCGTGGGCTGAGGGCCTCCGCACGGCCCCACCCCTGGCCGTCCCCTGCCGCCAGCAGCAGCTGCTGGCGTCCCGCGGTGTCGCACGCGACCCAGGCCAGCCACACCCGGTCCTCTGCGGCCACAAGATCAGGGACCAGCTCGGTGTGGGTCTGCTGCGGCCGCCTGCCCGACGCGTCCGGCACGCCGGGCGCGTCCGGGACCGCGACCACCTCGACACTGGCCCCGACGGTGTCGGGGCGGGCGACCCCCGGCCCGTGCTCGTCGCCAGCACCGGCGTTGCCCGGACGGACCGGCAGCTCGACGTGTGCGACGGCGATCGTGTCCGCACCGGCGGTCGGTCCGGCCAGGGCGTTCGGGGCGGTCGCGGGACCGCCCGCGCGCCACCACGACCCGACCGCCGCCCACCCGGTGTCCGGCGGCTGGCCGAGCAGGCCGAGCGCCGGGTCACCCGCGGGGCTCGGCACGGCGACGAGCGGCTGGCCGTCGAAGGAGAGCTCGCCGAGCGTGCCCAGCAGCATCGGCGCCAGGTTCACGGCGAACCCGGGGTGGCGCTGGAGCATCCACCACCCGCCGCGCTGGAACTTGTCGGGCGGCCACAGGTCCCGGCCACCGGTCGTCGGGTCCAGGTCGGGGACCGCCCAGCGGTCGAAGGCCTCGGGTTGCAGCAGGATCTGCGCACCCAGCTGCGCCAGACGCTCGTTGACGTCGGGCATCCACGCGTCCTTGCTGATGACCGTCCCCACCCGGCCGATCGGCAGCTGCGCCACCTCCACCTCGGCGAGGCTGGCCGGCTCGAGGCCGAGTCCGGCGTCGCCATCGGCCTCCAGCGGCACCAGGAACACCTTGTCATGCACCGCGGCCAGGGCGCCGTCGGGTGCCAGCAGCAGCTGGCGGTTGCGCACGGCGGGGCCGGTGGGCACCGCCACGGGTCGGCGATCCACCTCGGCGCTGTCGCCGGCCGGCGGGACCATCTCCCACCGGGGCAGGGCCGCGCTCACCGACAGCCAGATGCCGCGGTCGGCGGCCAGCTGCCCGAACCCGTCGACCAGGGTGCGCACGACGGTGTCGGTGCACGCCAGGTGCAGCAGCTGCGCCGGGGAGCGCACCTCGGGGTATCGCTCCGCCAGCGCACCCAACTCCTCCCCGTACCCGCCCGCGAGGGCGATCAGGATCTCCAGCGTCGACCCACCGCCCGCCCAGCGCTGCCGGGCTGCGGCACCCCGCTCGCCCACCAGCATCGCCAGCAAGCCCGTGTGCTCGGGCAGCGCGACCAGGGTCGCCACCTCGGTGTCGTCCGCCAGGTGGCGGTCCAGTAGTGCGGCGACGCTGGACACGAGCGCCTCGGTCGAGGTGGCGCGCTGCGGGTCGAGGTGGAGACCGACGGCCGCGCAGCGCAGCACCGGGCGTGCCCGCTGCGGCCCCGGCGACCGGCCGGACTCAGGCATGGCGGGGCTCAGGCATCGCAGGGCTCAGGCATCGCAGGGCTCAGGCATCGCAGGGCTCAGGCATCGCGGGGCTCAAGCATCGTGGGGCTCAGGACGTTGCCGCGCCGCCCGGGCCGCCTCCACCTCGGCCTCCGGGTAGCGCAGGAAGACGACCGCCCCGACCAGCATCGCCACCGCCGCGACCGGCCCGGTGACCTGCAGACCGAGCGGATCACCCCACACCTGGAACAGGGCACCCGAGACCACCGTGGAGACGCCGAGGTTGAGCTTGAGCAGCAGTCCGTTGACACCGAAGTACATCCCCTCACGCCGCTGCCCGGACCGCTCGAGCTCCAGGTCCGCGACGGCCGCGATGATCGCGTCGGGCACCACGAAGAACCCCGCCAGCGGCACACCGGCCAGCGCCATGACCAGCACACCGAAGGTCAGGGGCGACAGGCCGAAGGGCGGTTCGGGGAAGGCCGCGATCAGGGGCAGCACCACGGCGAACCCCCCCAGGGAGGCCACCATCATGCGCTTGAGTCCCAGCCGCTTGCTCAGCCGGTTGACCGCCGGGAAGACCAGCAGGCACACCCCGAACAGCGCGCCCATCAGTGCGGCGACGGCCCCCTCGGTCAGCCCCAGCAGCGAGGTGGCGTACAGCGGCACGTTCAACGACACGATGTTGAACCCGAACCACAGGGCGTTGGCACCGAGCAGGGCCACGACGAAGGGCCGGTTGGCCAGCGTCGCCCGCACCGCCGGCAGCAGCGGCATGGTCGCGGGCACGGCCACGGAGAAGCGTCGCTCGGGGATCGTCAGCGGCACCAGCAGCAGCACCAGCGCCACCGCCCCCAGCAGCCACACCATCGTGACCACACCGAACGCCTCCACGAGCAACCCCGACACGATCAACGCCACACCCGAGCCCAGCAACGTCGCCACCGCCTTCGAGGTGGCGAGGTCGACCCGATCCGCGGTGGTCACCGACAGGTCCGCGAGCAGCGCGAGGTAGGGCCCGACGTAGGCGGTGAACAGGGTGAAGTACAGGGCGAGGCCGACGCCGAGGTAGAGGGCGTTGACCGGGGAGCGGTCCGCCACCGGAGGCAGGAACAGGGCGGCGTAGACGATGACGTATGGCACGGCGCTGACCAGCAGGAAGGGCAACCGTCGGCCCCGACGTCCACGATGGTTGTCCGAGAGCCGGGCGATCACCGGGTCGGCGACTGCGTCGATGACCCGGCCGCCGAAGAGCACAGCACTGAAGGTCAGCGGCAGCATGAGCCGCTCACCGGTGGGGGTGGGCGTGGTGACGTAGGCGAAGTACAGCCAGGTCAGCACGACGCGGTCGACCAGCACCCAACCCGCGGCGCCCGTGCCGTAGGCGACCACGACCCAGCGGGGCAGCAGGCGGCCCACCGCTCCTTCCGCCACGGTCACGTCCTCCCACCCGGCGCCGCCAGACCACGTCGCACCGCCGTCCCGCCGGGCACCGTAGTCACCGGTGGATCCGCGGCGGTCAGCGCCGGCCCCAGCCCGCCACGCGCCGCCGAAGGGCCCTGGAGCCCGGGCCTTCGTGCCGGGCGCCAGCGCAGGACAGGTCGCTACCGTGCACCGGGGTCCCGCCGTCCGTGATCGGGCCTCGCCGGAGCGCACGCCGATGGCCGAACAGCAGATGCCTTCCCGCGCCACACCGCTCTACCGCGGTCTGCGCGGCGCCTGTCCCCACTGCGGTGGTCGCGGCATCTTCACCGGGGTCAACGACCTCGAGAGCCACTGCCCGAGCTGCCGGTTCTCCTTCGTCCGCGAGGAGGGCTACTGGCTCGGCGCGATGATCGTGATCATGGCGCTGGTCATCATCATCTTCGGGACCTGGACCGTGGGCGGCCTCCTGCTGACCTGGCCCGATGTGCCGTGGACCATGCTGACCGTCGTGGGCATCGGTCTGAACATCCTCGTCCCCTTCGCCCTCTACGGCTGGTCGAAGACGATCTGGGTGGGACTGGACATGACCTTCAACCCCGCGACGATCGAAGAGTTCGCACCGGACCCCGGCGACACCCCACGACCCTGACCGACCGGACACGCCACGGCGTGAGCGGTCCGGTTGGGTCCGATGGTGACCCTGACCGGCGATGAGGACCACAGGAGTCGCAGATGAGCCGCATCACCGCCCGTTACCGGGTGCCAACCGAGCACGCGGACGACGGGGCGAAGCTCGGTGAGATGGCGGTCGAGTGAGTCGCACCCCGGCAGCGTGCCGGGGCCGCGTACCCTCGAGGGCTGCAGGAGGTGCCCGATGGAGACCCTTCGCACGTCGCGTCCCGCAGGCATCTCGGGGCGGTTCCCGCGCGCGGTGCGCAGCGTGGTGCTGGTCTGTGCGGTCCTGCTGCTCACCACCTCGACGCACGCGCTGTCAGCGGCTGCCGCGCAGGAGGAGCCGGACGACACCGACGCTGCCGGGCCGGTGCTCGAGTACTACGGCACCGATGCGTGCCCCTTCTGTCGGGAGATGCAGCCCTTCCTCGACGAACTGGAGGAACGCCACCCCGGCCTGGAGGTAGCGCGCTACGACGTGGAGGACAGCGCCAACGCCGCGCGATGGGAACAGGAGATGGCCGCCCGCGGGGAGCAGGCCCAGGGGGTGCCCACCGCGATCCTCGGCGACGAGGTGTGGGTCGGCTTCAACGACCAGATCGCCGACGACATCGCCGCCACGGTGGCCGGCACCCCCGGTGTGGACGAGCCGCGCGACGACGGCGCGGCAGCGGCACCGGCCGATGACGGTGGCGACGGTGGCCCCTCCGCGGTCGCCATCGCGCTCGGAGCGGCGGTGGTGCTGGCGATCGCCGTCGCGCTCTTCGCGCCGAGGCGCGCCAGGGCCGACCAGGACTGACCGGGCCGCGCGACGGGCGACATCGAGGGGCTTGCATGGCCACGCTGCTCATCATCCACCACACCCCATCCCCCGCGCTCCAGGCGCTGCTGGAGGCGGTGGCCGAAGGTGCGGGCACCGATGCGATCGCCGACGTCGAGGTGCTCCTGCGACCGGCGCTGACCTGCCCGGAGACCGACGTGCTGGCCGCCGACGGCTACGTCCTCGGTACGCCGGCGAACCTCGGCTCGATGTCGGGTGCGCTCAAGCACTGCTTCGACCGCGTCTACTACCCCTGCCTCGAAGCGACCCGGGGTCGGCCCTACGGGCTGTACGTCCACGGCAACGACGACACCACCGGGGCGATGCGCTCCGTCGGTAAGGTGGTGACCGGCCTGGGCTGGGAGCAGGTCGCGCCCACGCTCGAGTCCGTGGGCACCCCGGATCGCGGTGTCCTGGACCAGGCGTGGGAGCTCGGGGCGACGGTCGCCGCCCGGCTCAGCGGGGAGATCGAGTCGTGACCGCATCCGAGGACGGCCTGGACGACGGAGAGCGCGACCGTACGGCCGGCCCGCGGTGTGTCGGGCGTAGGCCAGCTCCCAGACCGGACGCCAGCGACGGCAGTGTCGGCAGGGCGAGATGACCCGCCGACGGACAGCTCCGAGCCTCGGCGCGCAGGGCAGGGACGGTCAGTCCGAGAGGCGGGGACGGGAATCGAACCCGTGATGGGGGATTTGCAGTCCCCTGCCTTACCACTTGGCTACCCCGCCGTGGTGGCGCCGTCAGACTAGCGAGCATGGGCGGAGCTGCTGCACGCCGCCACGGTCGCCCGGCCCTGTCGGCCGCGGCCGCTGTCGGCCCGCTGCGCAGCCGACCTCCCCGAAGCCGTCGAGCGCCGCCGTTCAGCCGACCTCGTCGAAGCCGTCGAGCGCCGCACCGACGGCCTCCCCGATCCGGTCGAGCTCCGACACCGAGGCCAGCGGACCGCGCCCGCGGCTGTGACCGAGCCACCACGCGCCCCCGACCGCCCCAGCCCAGCCGACGAGCCCGGCGAACTTCCACACCGAACGCCACCCGTCCGCCGGCCGGTGCGGGTCGACCCCGTGCCACCGGCCGACCGGCCGACCGGGGGCGATGAGCTCATCGTGCGCGAGACGGGCCGCGCCGCCGCTCTCCCGGCGCCGCCAGTGCGGATCCACCGTGGTGCGTCGGGTGATGCGGGCGGGGTCACGGGTGACGGCCCGCTGGGCGTCGCGGACCGCGGAACGGCCGGCATCGGTGACCACGGAACGGAGGAGTCGGCGGAGAGGGCTCATGCCGGCCAACCTAGCCGGCGATCGAGGCCCGCAACCGCTCGAAGGCCTCCCGACGGCGCGGGTGCATGCG
Source organism: Nitriliruptoraceae bacterium (assembly GCA_003565155.1). Lineage (GTDB taxonomy): Bacteria > Actinomycetota > Nitriliruptoria > Nitriliruptorales > Nitriliruptoraceae > T1Sed10-7. The sequence goes on from PXDB01000080.1 coordinate 11,141, forward strand.
CGCCTCCGCCAGCTGGCAGCCGGGCTCGCCCGCATGCGCGCAGTCGTCCATCCGACAGTCCAGTGCCGCGAGCTCCGGGAAGTGGCGCCCGAGCTCCGCCGGGGTCAGGGAGCCCAACCCGAAGGACCGCACCCCCGGGGTGTCCACCAGCCATGCGTCCAGGGCCGGGGCCTCCAGGGCCCACGCCGCCACCGTGGTGTGCCGACCGCCGTAGCGTCCGAGCTGGCCGATCTCCTGCTCGGCGCCCGGCACCAACCGGTTCAACAGGGACGACTTGCCGACACCGGAATGTCCCGTGAACGCGGTCCAGGTCCCCGCCAGCGACCGCGCCAGGTCGTCCACCCCCTCCCCCGTCAGCGCCGAGGTGACCCGCACCGGGACCTCGATGTCGCTGTACCGGCCGGCGACCTCCTCCACCTCGGTGCGGTCGGTCACCAGGTCTACCTTGTTGATGCACACCAGCGGATCGACACCTCCCAGCGAGGCCGCCACCAGCACACGGTCGACGAACCGGGCACCGACATCGAGGTGGTCGGCGGCGATCACCACGACGATCTGATCGGCGTTGGCGACCACCACCCGCTCGGTGTCGTCGGTGTCGTCGGCGGTGCGGGTCAGCACGCTGTCACGGTCCAGGACCTCGACCACGCGGGGCTCATCGCCCTCGTGCTTCGCCGGTCGGACCCGGACCCGGTCGCCGACCGCGGCCTTCTCGCCGCGCATCGTGCCGGCGTAGCGGGCCTCGTACACCTCGCGATCATCGATGATGGTGACCCGTCCGCGGTCGACGCCGATCACGCGTGCCGCGTCGAGCCGTTCGATCCGCTGCCGGGCGGCTACCGAGAGGTCACGACCCCGCCGTGCGAGGAGGTGGTGGTCCTCCTCCCACTCGTCCTCGAGGGCTTCGATGTCGATGCGGGGCATGGCCGGCATCCTGCCAGAGGCCTCCCCCGCCCGCAGACCGGGTCGTGTGCGCGCCCTCCCCGCCGCGTCCGCCCACCCGGCCCTCCAGCCCACCCGGCCCTCCAGCCCACCCGGCCCTCCAGCCCACCCGGCCCGCCGACCCTCCGGCCTCTCGGTCTCGCGGGTGCACGGAGTTGTGCGTCAGCACAACTCGCGGCGCAGTTGGGCGTCCACCGACCTCGCGACCCTTCCCCGGCGACCGGAAGTTGTGGCACAGCACAGCTTGCGACGCGACCGCCTCGGCGCGTCCGACGCGACCGCCTCGGCGCGTCCGACGCGACCGCCTCGGCGCGTCCGACGCGGGTAGCGTGGTGGCCATGCGCGACAGGCTGCGCGAGACCCCGGACCAGCCGCCCGCCGCGCCCCCCGCGCGGCCACAGCGCGGGCCCGCAGACCACACCGCAAGCCCGCCAACCGCGGCGCGACCGCACACGATGACCGCGAGCGGACCCCAGGAGAGCACGGTGCCCGACCCCGGCAGGACCACCCCCACGCGCCAGGCCGGCGACGAGATGTTCGACCACGCGCGCGCCGCCGTGCAGGGCGCGCTGGACGCCGGCGCCACCTACGCCGACGCCCGCGTGGTGATCCGTCGCCACGAGTCGCTGCAGGCCCAGAACGGTGCGCTCGAGGCGGTGCGCAACGACGTCGAGGCCGGCGTCGGCGTGCGCGCGCTGATCGGCTCCTCCTGGGGCTTCGCGGCCAGCTCGGAGCTGACGGACAAGGCCGCAAAAGCCGCAGGCGCGGAGGCCACCGCCACCGCCAAGGCGTCCGACCGCGTGCCGGGCAGCGGCCTCCACCTCGCCGATGTCCCCGCCGCTGAGGACCGCTACACCACCCCCTTCCACGAGGACCCTTTCACCGTCCCCCTCGACGACAAGGTCGAGGTGGTGGTCAGCGCCACCCGTACGATGCACGAGGTCGAGGGCGTGCTGGTCGCAACCGCCCAGCTCATGTTCTGGGACACCGACAAGTGGTTCGTCTCCTCCCAGGGCCACCGCATCCACCAGCGCATCGTGGAGACCGGCTGCGGGATGGACGCCACCGCGGTCGGCGAGCAGGAGACCCAGCGCCGCAGCTACCCGCAGTCCTTCGGTCACGTGGAGACCGGCGGCTACGAGGTGATCCGCCGCTTCGACCTGCCCGGCAACGCCCAGGCCACCGCGGAGGAGGCCGTCCAGCTGCTGAGCGCCGACCAGTGCCCGAGCGGTGCGCTCGACGTGATCCTCGAGTCCTCGCAGCTCGCGCTGCAGATACACGAGTCGGTGGGCCACGCCATCGAGCTGGACCGCATCCTCGGCTGGGAGGCCGCCTTCGCCGGGACCTCCTTCCTGGAGCTCGAGCAGCTCGGCCGGCTGCGCTACGGCTCGGAGCTGATGAACATCACCGCCGACGCCACCATCCCGGGAGCGCTGTCGACCTTCGGCTACGACGACGAGGGCACCCCCGCCCAGTGCGTGGACATCGTGAAGGAGGGCACCTGGGTCGGGGTGCTGTCGGGCCGTGACTCCGCCCACCTCGCCGGCCTGCCGCCGGGCGGGATGGTCCGCGCCGACGGGTTCAACCGGATACCGATGGTGCGCATGACCAACGTCGGGCTGACCCCCGGCGAGTCCTCGATGGAGGAGATCGTCGCCGAGACCAAGCACGGCGTGGTGATGGCCACCAACCGGTCCTGGTCGATCGACGACAAGCGGCTGAACTTCCAGTTCGGCTGCGAGATCGGCTGGGAGGTGCGCGACGGCAAGCGCGTGCGGATGGTCAAGAACCCCACCTACACGGGCATCACCCCGCGGTTCTGGGGCTCGATGGACATGCTGGCCGGCGGGGACGAGTGGTTCCCCTGGGGCGTGCCCAACTGCGGCAAGGGCCAGCCCATGCAGGTCGGCCACACCGGCCACCCCGCCGCGCCCGCCCGGTTCCGCGATGTCCGCGTCGGCGTGAAGGCCTGAGCATGACCACCTCGATGATGACCGCCGCCCGCTCCCTCGACGACCTCCAGACGTTGGCCGACCGGGTCGTGGAGCTGGTCCGCGCTCACCCCGGCCCCGGCACCGGCCACCCCGGACCCGGTCCGGCACCCGACCACCTCGGTGCTGGCACCGCCAGCGACAGCACCGAGGTGGCGGACACCGACAGCCAGCCCACGCCCGACACCGCCCCCGACACCCCCTCCCCCGGTGACAGCACCGAGGTGGAGGCCAACGTGCGGGTGAGCCGCAGCCGCCACGGCCTGACGCGCTTCGCCAACTCCTTCATCCACCAGCACGTCGGCGAGGACACCGTCAGCGTCGCGCTCACCGTCGCGGTGGGGGGCCGGACCGCCTCGGCGTCGACCACCCGCATCGCCGACGAGGAGCTCGCGGAGCTGGTCGACACCACGATCACCTCGGCGGCGCTGCAGCCCGTGGACCCACACTGGCCGGGGGCGACGCCGCCGGCCGACACCACCTTCGCCGGCAACCACGACGATGCGACCGTGGCGGCCACCCCCGACGAGCGCGCCGCGGGCGTGGAAGCGTTCGTGTCCGCGGGACCGGAGCTGCGCGCCGCCGGCTACCTCGACACCGAGGCGTCCTGGGTCGCCTTCGCCTCCACCGCCGGCCAGCGGGTGGCCGGGTCGACCACACGGGCCACGATCGACGGCATCCACCAGACCGACACCTCGGCGGGGAGTGCGCACCAGACCTCCGTGCGTGTGGCTGAACTGGACGCGCCGGCGGCGGGAGCCCTGGCCGCGGACCGGGCACGGCGCTCGGCGAGCTTCCTCGACATCGAGCCCGGTGCGTACCCGGTCGTGCTCGGCCCGGAAGCCGTCGCCACGATCCTGACCTTCCTGGCGGTGTACGGCTTCAACGCGAAGTCCTACCTCGAAGGCGGGTCCTTCGCGGAGCTCGGTACGCAGCAGTTCGACGCGGCGATCACCGTGTGGCAGGACCCGACCGACCCGCGCGCGATCGGTCTGCCCTTCGACGGGGAGGGCACCCCGCGCGAGCGCTTCCCCCTGATCGAGGCGGGGGTGACCCGCACCCTGGCCCACGACCGCCGCACCGCCAAGCGCGCCGGGGCAACGTCCAACGGCAGCGCCGTCCCGGGCGCCGAGGCCTTCGGCGCCGTCCCCACCAACGTGGTGATGTCCGGTGGCGACACGCCTGCATCCGAGCTGATCGCCGGTATCGACCGCGGCCTGCTGATCACCCAGTTCCACTACGTCCGGGTGCTCGAGCCCAAGACCGTGACCTCCACCGGGTTGACCCGCAACGGCACGTTCCTGATCGAGGACGGCGAGGTGACCGGTGCCGTGGGCAACCTGCGGTTCACGCAGGGCTTCGTCGCCGCGCTGGCCGCCGGCCAGGTTCGTGGGCTCGGCGACGATCAGCGCTACGCCGACGGTGAGTTCGGGGCCGGGATGGTCATCGCACCGAGCCTGGCGCTGCACAGCTGGAACTTCACCGGCGGCGCGAAGGGCTGAGCGACGGCGCAGCGCCGCCGGCCACAGACCGCTGCCGCGCCCTTCCAGCCGCGCCCGCGGCCGCGGGCCGGGCGACACCGCGGGCCGCCGATGTCCCGTTCCGCTGCCCGACGGCCCCAGGAGGCCGGGTTGGGCGACGACAGGGGACAGCCGTGGCCGGATGCGTCGCCCGAACGGTCGGGCACGGCTGCCGGTGGCACGAGAACCCTTCCCGGACGGTCATGGGCGCCACCCGGGCGGACCGGCAGCCCGCCCGCGCACCCGCAGGGTCCGGCCGACCACCACCTGCACACCTCCCGGCGCGGGAGGGGACCCGCCGCAGGTTGGGCAACCCGGCGCTGGTCGCGATGCGTATGCTCCGACACGGCATCAGCCGACCGCCCGGGAGAGCGGGCACCGGGGACGCCGCAGCCACGTCGCACCGCGCGACACGACGCGACGTCGCCGGGCCCACGCGGCGACCGGACCGATGACCGAGGACCGACCACGACCGGGAGCACGGGAGACCTATGGCATCCGAGGCGATCGCGGACCTTCTCAGCGAAGGCCGCACCTTCCCCCCACCGGAGGCGTTCAAGCAGGGCGCCCTCATCCGGGACGCAGAGATCTACGACGAGGCGAACACCGACCGGCTCGGCTTCTGGGCCCGCCAGGCCGCCGAACTCGACTGGTTCAGCGAGTGGGAGGAGATCCTCGAGTGGGAGGCCCCCTACGCGAAGTGGTTCGTGGGCGGCACCCTGAACGTCAGCTACAACTGCGTCGACCGCCACGTCGAGTCCGGCCACGGCGACCAGGTCGCCTTCCACTGGGAGGGCGAGCCCGGCGACACCCGCACCATCACCTACGCCGACCTGCTCACCGAGGTACAGCAGGCCGCCAACGCGCTCAAGGCGCTCGGGGTGGAGAAGGGCGACCGGGTCGCGGTGTACCTGCCGATGGTCCCCGAGCTGGCCGTGATCATGCTGGCGTGCGCGCGGATCGGCGCGGTCCACTCCGTGGTGTTCGGCGGATTCTCCGCCAACGCCCTCCGGGACCGCATCAACGACTCCGACTGCAAGGTGCTGGTCACCGCCGACGGCGGATGGCGGCGCGGCTCGGTCGCGCCGCTCAAGCCGATCGCCGACGAGGCGGTCGCCGAGACCCCGACCATCGAGCACGTGCTGGTCGTCAAGCGCGGCGACAACGACGTCGAGATGGTGGACGGCCGCGACCTGTGGTGGCATGAGACGGTGGCAACCGCCGACGCCGAGTGCCCCGCCGAGCCGATGGACAGCGAGGATCTGCTCTACCTGCTCTACACCTCGGGCACCACCGGCAAGCCGAAGGGCATCATGCACACCACCGGCGGGTACCTCACCCAGGCGGCCTTCACCCACCGCTACGTCTTCGACCTCAAGCCGGACGAGGACGTGTACTGGTGCACCGCCGACATCGGGTGGGTCACCGGCCACAGCTACATCGTGTACGGGCCGCTGGCCAACCGTGCCACCTCGGTGATGTACGAGGGGACGCCGAACACCCCGGACGAGGGCCGGTTCTGGGACATCGTGGCTCGCTACGGCGTCACCCAGCTCTACACCGCCCCCACCGCCATCCGCGCCTTCATGAAGTGGGGCGACGAGCACCCGCAGGCCCGCGACCTGTCCAGCCTGCGGCTGCTCGGCACCGTCGGCGAGCCCATCAACCCCGAGGCCTGGGTCTGGTACCACGAGGTGATCGGCGGCGGGCAGTGCCCGATCGTCGACACGTGGTGGCAGACCGAGACCGGCGCGATGATGATCAGCCCGCTCCCGGGTGCGACCACCACCAAGCCCGGCTCGGCGACCTTCCCGCTGCCCGGCATCTCCGCCACGATCGTGGACGACCTCGGCGAGGAGGTCGGTGTGCCCGGCGGCGGCTACCTGGTCCTTGACCAGCCCTGGCCGTCCATGCTGCGCGGGATCTGGGGTGACCCGGCGCGCTACGAGCAGACCTACTGGTCGCGCTTCCCGGGTCGCTACTTCGCCGGTGACGGTGCCAAGCGGGATGACGACGGCTACTTCTGGCTGCTCGGGCGGGTCGACGACGTGATGAACGTCTCCGGTCACCGGCTCTCCACCACCGAGATCGAGTCGGCGCTGGTCTCCCACCCGTCCGTCGCCGAGGCGGCGGTGGTCGGTCGCAGTGACCCGCAGACCGGCCAGGCGATCGCCGCCTTCGTCACGCCACGCGGCGGGCACGAGGGCGACGAGGCGCTCGCCACGGAGCTCCGCGACCACGTCGCGAAGATGATCTCGCCGATCGCAAAGCCGGCATCGCTGCTGTTCACCCACGACCTGCCGAAGACCCGTTCGGGCAAGATCATGCGGCGACTGCTCAAGGACATCGCGGAGGACAAGCAGCTCGGCGACACCACGACGCTGGCGGACGCCGGCGTGGTCGACTCGATCAAGGACCGCTACCTCACCAGCGGCAGCAGCGGCTGACCGCGTCGCGCACGGATCCGGCGCGCGCGAGCCCACACGCGCGCTAGGGTCGCGCGACCCGGCGCCGGTCGGAGAGGACCGCGTGACGGCTGCCGTACGCGCGTGCGTGCTGCGCGTGCTGAGGTAGCCCTCGGCCACGGGAGCGGCTGAGCCCGCGTGGTCCCTCGCCCGGTCCCGGGGGCGCGACGGCTGCGATCGTGGAGGCCGGGGCCGGGGCGCACGACGTCCCGTCCCCACCGTGAGCGGCCGCCGCCGACCAGGAGGCACGGCTGTGAGCCTCGACGACCCGTGGTTCGCCCGGCAGCAGGCCGAGCGCGCCTGGTATCGCTACGCGGCGTCCGGCGACATCGAGGTGGCAGCGCCCACCGTCGCCGTCCAGCCGCCAGCCACGACGGCGGCACCGGCCGAGGACCGATCCGACGCCGGATCCGATGCACCCTCCGGAACCGCTCTCGGGGTCAGGGACGAGGTGCTGGGCTCCTGGGCGCGCTCGGCGCAGCACCTGCCACCGCACCGGACCGAGGCACCGCTGCTCGCTGAGGATCGTGCCCGTGACCGCTGGCAGCACTCGCCCGTTCGGCAGGCGGTCGCCTCCCTGGAGCACGAACTCGACCGGGTGGTCGCTGACGGTGGCTTCATCGCGGCGATCACCGGTGCTGACGGCGCGATCCTGTGGACGCGCGGCAGCACCTGGATGCGGGACCGGGCCGCGGCGGTGCACTTCATCCCGGGCGGGCGGTGGGACGAGGCCTCGATGGGGACCAACGCCATGGCGCTCGTGCTGCAGACGGGCCACGCCGCGCAGGTCTTCTCCGCCGAGCACTACAGCGCGGCCGTCCACGACTGGGTGTGCTACTCCGCGCCGATCCACGACCTGTCCACCGGCCGCATCCTCGGCGTGCTGGACCTGTCCACGACCTGGGACCGGGCGCAGCCACTGGGGCTGTCCGCGGCCAAGCTGCTCGCCAGCAACCTCTCGCTGCTGCTGACCGCCGACCCGGGCGCCGTGAGCAGGGCAGGGCCCGCGATCACGGACGCCGAGGAGGCGCCCGGCCTGGACCTGCGGCTCCTCGGCAACCCGAGCGTCAGGATCGACGGGCAGGAGGTGACCCTGCCGCCTCGGCAACTGGAGCTGCTGACGGTGCTGAGCCTCCACCCGCAGGGCCTGACGCTCGAAGGGCTGCATGCGGCCACCTACCCCGATCACACGGTCCAACCGGCCACGGTCAAGGCCGAGATCTCCCACCTGCGGCGGGCCGTGGGCGCCGGGGTGATCGCGTCGCGCCCGTACCGGGTGACGGTGCCGGTCCGGGCGGACCACCTCGACGTCCTCACCGACATCGCCGCCGGCCGCATCGGGGCGGCGGTCTCGGCCTTCGTCGGGCCGCTGCTACCCGCTTCGGAGGCGCCGGCGCTGCGGGAGCACGCCCGCTACCTCGAGGCGGCGCTGCGTCGGGCGGTGCTGACCGCCGACGACCCGGACCTGCTCTTCGCCCTCGGCGGCCGCCTGGGCGTCGAGGTGGAACTGCACGAGCGGTGCCTGGCACGGCTGCCAGCAGGCGACCCACGGGCCGCGATCGTCCACGCGCGCCTGCAGGCCGCGCTGGCCTGAGCCCCACGCGCCGACCCAACCTTCTCCCAACCTCGGTGTGGTGTCGTGGTGCGCGTCCATCACGACGTGCCCGTGGGAGCGGGCGGGGAGAGACGCGAGCATGACGCACTACGCCGCACCCGGCAGCGACGAGGGAATCGTCGACTACGCCAAGCGCTACGACAACTTCATCAACGGCACGTGGGTCCCGCCCCGTGAGGGCGAGTACTTCGACAACATCTCGCCGGTCACCGGTCACCCCTTCACCGAGGTGGCTCGTTCCACCGCCGCCGACATCGAGCTGGCGCTGGATGCCGCCCACGCCGCCGCACCGGCCTGGGGCCGGAGTTCGGTGACCGAGCGTTCCAACGTCCTGCTCAAGATCGCCGACCGGCTGGAGGAGCACCTCGAGGAGCTCGCCGTCGCGGAGACCTGGGAGAACGGCAAGCCGGTCCGCGAGACCAAGGCGGCCGACATGCCGCTGGCCGTCGACCACTTCCGCTACTTCGCCTCGGCGATCCGCGGACAGGAGGGCTCGATCGGTGAGCTGGATGAGCAGACGGTCGCCTACCACTTCAACGAGCCGCTCGGGGTCGTCGGCCAGATCATCCCGTGGAACTTCCCCATCCTGATGGCCACCTGGAAGCTCGCGCCGGCCCTGGCTGCGGGCAACGCCGTGGTGCTCAAGCCCGCCGAGCAGACGCCGGCGTCGATCATGAAGGTGATGGAGCTGATCGGCGACCTACTGCCCGACGGGGTGATCAACGTCGTCAACGGCTTCGGCCTGGAGGCCGGCAAGCCGCTGGCGTCCTCGCCGCGGATCGCCAAGATCGCCTTCACCGGGGAGACCACCACCGGTCGGCTGATCATGCAGTACGCCTCCCAGAACATCATCCCGGTCACCCTCGAGCTCGGCGGCAAGAGCCCGAACCTGTTCTTCGAGGACGTGATGGCCGAGGACGACGCCTACCTCGACAAGGCGCTCGAGGGCTTCGTCATGTTCGCCCTCAACCAGGGCGAGGTGTGCACCTGCCCCTCGCGTGCCCTGATCGCGGAGTCGATCTACGACGAGTTCCTCGAGAAGGCCATCGCCCGCACGGAGGCGATCGTCACCGGCGACCCGCTGGACGAGGCCACCGCGCTCGGCGCCCAGGCCTCCAACGACCAGTTGGAGAAGATCCTCAACTACATCGAGATCGGCAAGGACGAGGGTGCGAAGGTGCTCACCGGTGGTTCGCGCCGCTCGGTGGAGGGCTACGACGACGGCTACTACGTCGACGCGACCGTGCTCGAGGGCACCAACGACATGCGGGTGTTCCAGGAGGAGATCTTCGGACCCGTCGTCGCGGTCACACCCTTCCGAGACGAGGCGCACGCCATCGAGATCGCCAACGACACCCTCTACGGGCTCGGGGCCGGGGTGTGGACCCGGGACAAGGGCACGGCCTACCGGGCCGGTCGACAGATCCAGGCCGGACGGGTGTGGACCAACTGCTACCACGCCTACCCCGCCCACGCGGCCTTCGGTGGCTACAAGGGCTCCGGGATCGGCCGGGAGAACCACAAGGCGATGCTCGGGCACTACCAGCAGACCAAGAACCTCCTGGTCTCCTACGACCCGAACCCGATGGGCTTCTTCTGATGCCGAACCCCGATGCCGCTCCGGCGCGGGTCGACATCACGCCGGCGGCCGAGGCGCTCGTGGAGCGCCTCGCCGCCCGGCACGGTCCGCTGCTGTTCCACCAGTCGGGCGGGTGCTGCGACGGCTCATCGCCGATGTGCTTCCCCCGTGACGACTTCATCATCAGCGAGGCGGACGTCCACCTCGGCTGGGTCGCGGACACGCCCTTCTACATGTCGGTATCCCAGTACGCGTACTGGGCCCACACCCACCTCACCGTGGACGTGGTCCCCGGCCGCGGCGCCGGGTTCAGCGTCGAGGCCCCCGAGGGGGTCCGGTTCGTGATCCGGTCCCGGCTGTTCACCGACGACGAGGAGGAGCTGCTGACGCCGGCGGTCACCGGCAACCAGCACGACCCGGTGGCCGGCTGAGCGTCCCATCGGCGGCACAGCACGCCGGCGCCAGCGTCCCATCGGCGGCACAGCACGCCGATGTCCTGGCTCGCAGGTCGCGGGTGTCGGCGGCCCTTCCGGGTGCCTGGCCACGGCCGCTCGGGCCGGTCGGTGCACCTCGACGTCCATGGCAGCAACTACCTTCGCCAGCTCGCCGGGCCGCTACGTGGGCGGTCGGTGAGCACGGAGGATGGGATGCGCAGCGGCGGGTCGACGCCACCACCCCGGGCGGCGTCAGAGGGGCCACCGCGCGGGGCACGCCGTGCGGTCACGCTCGCGTTCCTCGCCAACGGCCTGTCCGTCGCCTCCTTCCTCGTGCGGGTCCCGGATGTGCGCGACATGCTGGGTCTGCGCGAGGCCACCCTGGGCCTGGTCCTGTCGGGCCTGGCCGTCGGTGTGGTGCTGGGGCTGCTCGTGTCCGGTGCGGTCGCTGCCAGGCTCGGGAGTCGGCGTCTGACCTTCATCGGCGCCGTGGCCAGTGTGGTCCTGCTGCCGCTGACGGGACTCGCGCCCAACCCGGTGCTGCTCGTCGTGCTCCTCATCGCGATCGGCATTGGCGGCTCGACCATGGACGTCGGCATGAACGCCCAGGGCGTCGGGGTCGAACGCGCCTACGGCCGATCCATCATGCTGGGCTTCCACGGCGCGTGGAGCGTCGGAGCCCTGCTGGCCGCGAGCATCGGCTCCGCCGCGATGGGGGCCGGTGTGTCGGTCGGCGCGCACCTGGCCGGCATCTCCGTCGTCCTGGCGATCCTGATGGTGATCGCCGCCCCCAACCTCAACGTCGAGGACCGGGTCGCCGCCCCCACCGGCCCCCGCTTCGCACTGCCGCGGGGCCCGCTGCTGCCGCTGGCACTGATCGCCTTCGCCGCGGCGCTCGGTGAGGCGACGGTGTCCGACTGGAGCGGCATCCACCTCGCCGACGAGCTCCGGGTCGAGCCGGGACAGGTGGGTTGGGGGTTCGTCGCCTCGACCGCGGCGATGACCGTGATCCGTCTGACCGGTGACCGGATCGTGCGGCGGGTGGGTGCCGAGCGGGTGGTCGTGACGGGCGGGGCTCTGGCGACGGCCGGCTACCTGACGGTGGCCCTGAGCGACCTGCTGCCGCTGACCCTGGTCGGGTTCGCGGCGGTCGGCGGCGGGCTCGGCGTCACGGTGCCGTTGGTGTTCGCCGCCGCCGGGAGCCGCGCGGACTCCCCCGGTGCAGGGGTGGCCGCGGTGGCTACCGTCGGCTACTTCGCCTTCGTCATCGGCCCACCGGTCGTGGGTGTGGTCGCCGACCTCGTCGGGCTGCGTGTGTCCTTCGGACTCGTGGCGGTGGTGATCGGCGCCCTGACGCTGCGCCGTCACCCCCAGCTGGCTCCGGTCCGCCTGGAGGGTGCCGCCGAGCGGCCCTGAGGCTCCCCCGCGACCTGCAGCCCGAACCTCGCGAGGGAGGCCGGCGACTGACCACCCGCAGGCCGCGGTCACTGGTCGCGGGAGACCATGGCCACCTCGACGTGCACCGTCCCTGCGGGAGCGGCCAGGACGTCGACGATCCGGTCGGCCACCTGCGCCGCGGGGAGGCCGATCTGCTCGCCCCTGCGGCCGAGCTCGCGTGCTGCCTCGGTGTCCTGGCCCTCGAAGATCCCAGTGCGCACGAAGCCGGGCGCGATGACCGCCACCCGCACGCCGTCAGGGCCGACTTCGGCCCGGAGCGCGTCGGACAGCGCGTGGACCGCCGCCTTGGACGCGGCGTACACCCCCATCGACGGGGAGCCGACGCGTCGGCCCGACATCGACGACACGTTCACGATGTCAGCGGGCCAGCGGTGCGCCGCACCGGCCGTCGCGTCGCCCGTCGCCGCTTCGCCGGTCACCGCGCCGCTCCGCGCTTCGTGGCCGGCGTCGACAGCCGCCGTCAGGTGCGGGAGCGCGGCCTGGGTGACGTGCAGCAGCCCCCGTACGTTGACGTCCAGCATCAGCTGCCAGTCCTCGGGCGGGGTCGTCGCCACCGGTCCCGGCCGCGCGACGCCCGCGGCGTTGACCACGGCGTCGAGGCCGCCGAGGCGCTCCACCGCGCCCTGCACCGCCGCTGCGGCCGCCGTGGGGTCGACGACGTCACCGGGCAGCGCGACCGCGCGGACCACGGTGGCCTCGTCCGTCACCGATGACGGTGGCGGGTCGGCGCCACCCGTCGCTCCCAGGATCTCCGTCACGAGCGACCCCAGCCGGTCCGTCGACCTGGCGACCAGCGCGACACGGCCACCGGCGGCAGCGATCGCCCGCGCAGTGGCTGCGCCGATGCCCGACGACGCGCCGGTCACCAGGACCCGTCGGCCCTGCAGGCGTTGGGCGGCCCCTGCGGGTGAGGGGTCCTGCGGCTGGGGTCGGCTCACGTCATCCTCCGGGCCACTGCGGTCACGTCGAGTCGGGTGCAGCGCCGGGGCCGCTGGCACCCGGCCGCGCGTCGTCACGGGCGTCCCACCCTACGAGCTGCGTGCGGCCCCGGTCCCGGTCCCGCGGATCGCCGGGCGGTCGTCGACCCGACTGGGGAAGTTCGGGCCCACATACGGTCGTGATCTTCCCCAGTCTCGGCAGCCGTCCCGACTTCCCGCTGCGGCGCTCGCGCTGCCGTGGCCGACGACGCCGACCTCGTCCCGGCCGCAGGTGGCTGATGGTGCCGCCCCCGCTGGTGACGGCAGCGCTACGAGGTGACCCCGGGCAGCGCCGGGCTCACCGCCGCCGGGCCAGCAGCTTCTCCCGGTACTGGTCGGTCACGATCAGCACCGCGGTGGTGGTGAACACCCCGACGATGGTCAGCGCCATCCCGAGCGAGCGGTTGCCCTGCTCGAACTCGCGGAAGATGAAGGTCGACAGCACGTCGACGTTCGGCGGGCGCACCAGCAGGGAGCCGACCAGCTCCCGCATGGAGATGGAGAACGCCATGATCCACCCTGCCAGGATGCCCGGCGCGATCAGCGGCAGCAGGATCCGCCGGGTGCGGAACCACCACGAGCCCCCGGCGACCTGGGCGGCCTCGAACAGCGTCGTGCCGAGCTGGCCGTACACCGCCTTGACGTTCTGCACGCTGAAGGGCACGTACAGCACCACGTAGGTCAGCACCAGCATCCACACGGTGTTGTAGATCGGGACCGGCTGCCACACGGCGTTCCACAGGAAGATCAACCCGACCACGACCACGATGGCCGGGACCATGTCGGGTGCCAGCGCCAGGAAGTCCACCGACCGGGCACCCGCGCCGCGCCGGCGGACGGTCAACAGCGCCACCATGATCCCGATCACCGCGGTGATCGTCGCGGCGAGCAGCGCGAACCAGAAGCTGTTCCACAGCGCGGCCAACGCCCCGCTGCGGGCGTCGAACAGCACCTGGAAGTTCAGCAGGGTGAGGTTGTCGAGGGTCACCCCGGCCGACTCGAGCCGGGTGAACGCCGAGGCGAACACCGTCAGGTACGGGATGATGATCGACAGCAGGAACACCACCGCGACCACGGCCCAGGCAGCCGGCCGCCACCGCCCCAGCTCGATGGTCGCCCGGCGGGTGGCCCGTCCCGACAGCGCCCGGTCGTTGCGGCGGGAGACGAACCACTGCTGGAAGAACCAGGCCCCGATCCCGATCGACATCAGCACGCTCGACAGCGCCGCCGCCGCGCCGAAGTCGATGGGGAAGATCGAGGTGTTCTGGTAGATCTCCGAGACCAGGACGATGAACCCGATCCGGTTCCCCAGGGTGATCGGCGTGCCGAACTCGCCCGCGGACTTGATGAACACCAGCAGGATGCCCATCGAGTAGCCGCTCAGCAGCAGCGGGATGATGATCCGCCGCAGCCGGTAGCGGAACCCGCCACCGTGCACCGCCCCCGCCTCGTCCGGGCTCGCCCCGATGTTGTCCAACGAGTTCCGCAGGATCAGGTAGAGGAACGGGAACAGGTTGAAGCTCATCACCATCGCCATGCCGACGGGGGTGAAGAACGCGTCCTGCAGCACCCCCGCGACGTTCTCCCCCACCAGCTGCTCGAGGTAGCCGCGACGGCGCATGAAGATGATCCACGCGATCGCGTTGATGTAGGGCGGGGTCATGAAGGGGATGATGACCGCGATGTCGATCCAGCGGTGGCGACGCAGATCGGTCATCGACATCAGGAACGCGAGCGGCGCCGCGAACAGGGTGGAGCCCACGCACACCAGGACCCCGAGCGCCACCGTGTTCCAGATGATGCGCACGCTGGCCCCGGCGGTGAGGGTGTCCACCGCCTCGCCGGGTGCGAACACGCCCTCCGGCGCCAGCGCCCGGATCAGCACCATGAGCAGGGGCGCGCCGATCAGCACCCCGAGCAGTGCAAGGGCGCCGAGGTTGAACCCGGCCTCACGCGTGAGGTGTCCACGCAGGCCCCGCCGCGCCGCAGGCGCGGCGGGGCCACCGCCGCCACCCCCCTCGCCCGGCTCGGGCGCGGAGGAGGCGGGTGCCGGCGGCGTCGAGATGGCCACGATCAGCGGATGAAGCGGGAGACGAACTCGGCGAGCAGGTCGTCACCGGTTGCCTCGACGTTGGCCCAGTCGTAGCTGAGCAGCGGGACCTCGTCGAAGGGTTGCATGCTGTCCTGCACCTCGATGGAGGTGCGGGCCGGCATCAGGAAGGTGTCCACCACGATCTGCTGGGCGGTGTCGCTGAACACGAAGTCCATGAAGGCCTGGGCCTCATCGACGTTCTCCGCCCACTCGGTGATGAACATCGGGCGCGGCGTGACGATGGTCCCGGACTCGGCGAGCACGACCTCGAGCGGCTCACCGGCGGCGGCGTCGCCGTAGCCCATGTAGTCGACACCGGCGATGACCGCGGCGTGGGTGCCGGAGACCACCGAGTCGACCGCGGGGCGGTTCGGCCCCTCGATCGCGAGCCCGTTGTCGGCCAGGGCGTCGAACAGGGCGAAGGCCTCGTCCTCACCGCGGTCATCGACGAAGGCGGCGACGAAGTCCCGGGCGGTGCCGGACTCCTGGGGATCGGGCATGATGACCAGGTCCTCCCACTCCGGCGCGGCGAGGTCCTCCCAGTCGGTGGGCATCGAGGGCGCGATGTCGGTGTTGACCGTCAGGGCCAGCGCGGAGCCGTCACGACCCCAGAAGTGGCCATCCTCGTCCGCCCAACCGTCGTTGAGGTCATCGGTGTTGGCCGGGGTGTAGGGCTGGGTGCGGCCCTGGTCCTTGTAGTTGACCGCCGGCACCCAGGAGGCGAGGTAGACGACGTCGGCGATCGGGTTGTTCATCTCCGCCTCGAGGCGTCCCAGGACGTCACCGGTGGTGGACTGGAACATCTCCACCTCGATGCCGGTCTCCGCGGTGAAGGCCTCGACGAGGTCGTTGGCGAGGCCACCGGGCCCGGCGGAGTAGAACACCAGGGAGCCCGCGTCGCCGTCGGCCGCTGCGTCGTCGGCGCCGTCGTCTTCGGCCTCGTCGTCGGCCTCGTCGGTGTCGTCGTCAGCGGGCTCGTCGAGGTCTTCCTCCTCCTCGACGTCGGCGGCCTCCCCGAGGGCGTCCTCGAGTTCCTCGGTGTCGCCACAGGCAGCCAGGGCCAGCGCCGCGGCGGCCAGGACCGCGGCGGCGCGGAGCAGGGATGTACGTCGCATCTTGGGTTCCTTACGTTCGGGTAGCAGGATCGATCGGTCGTGCGGGTCTGGTGGTCGGGCGCGGTGGGAGGTCGGGCTGCCCCGTCCGCGCTCAGCGCTCGGTGACGATCAGGTCGTCAGGCGCGACGTGGAGCAGCACCCGCTCCCCCACCTCGACGCGGGTGTCGCTCATGACCACCCAGGGCTGGTCGGCGAGCTCGAGACGGCAGCGCAGCTCGTAGTGGTCGCCGAGGTAGCCGACGAGCTCGACCTCGGCGGGCAGGGCCACCATCTCGCGCCCGTTGGCGGACAGGCGGACCTTCTCCGGGCGGACACCCGCGACGCCCGAGCCGGTGAGCGCCACCTCGGTGGAGGCGTCGATGCGGGCGTGGACGTCGGCGGTGGCCCCACCGGCCACCGTGCCCTCCGCGCCGGTGTCGGCCGCGCCGGTGTCGGCGCCGGTCCCCGCGGTGACGGGCAGCACGCTCGAGAGCGGCCGATCGAGGGCGTTCAGGCGGCCGATGAAGTCGGCCACGAACCGCGTCTGCGGGCGCTGGTAGACCGTCTCCGGCGCCCCGTCCTGACGGACGAAGCCGTCCTGCATCACCAGGATGCGATCCGCCATCGACATGGCCTCGTGCTGGTCATGGGTGACGTAGACGGCCGTCAGTCCCAGCGAACGGGTCAGGGCCGTCAGCTCCGCCCGCAGGTCGACCCGGAGCGCCGCGTCCAGGGCGGAGAGCGGCTCGTCCATCAGCAGCACCGGCGGACGGTCCACCACGGCCCGGGCGAAGGCGACGCGCTGCTGCTGGCCGCCGGACAGCTGATGCGGGTACCGCGCCGCGTGGGCCGGAAGCCGGACCTTGGCGAGGGCGTCGTGGACCCGGTCCGCGAGGTCGACGGTGTCCTTGCGGGCGCGCAGGGTGTAGGCGACGTTCTCGAACACGGTCAGATGGGGCCACAGAGCCAGGTCCTGGAACACCATCCCGAGCCCTCGTCGCTGCGGCGGTTCCCGCAGCCCGGCCTCCACGTCCACGACCGTCCGGTCCCCGAACCGGATCCGCCCGGTGTCGGGCAACTCGAGTCCGGCCAGGCAGCGCAGCAGCGTGGTCTTCCCACAGCCCGATGGCCCGAGCACACCGACGAACTGACCCGACCCGATCTCGAGGTCCAGCGGCGCCAGGGCCTGCACCTCACCGAAGCGCTTGCTGATGCCGTCAAGGATCAGCCGTGCCACCGTGCCACCTCTCCTGCGCATCCGACGGCGCCGTCGACGCCATGGCGGCCGCCGACGCCGACAGGTCGCGCGTCGCCAGCCGTGGTCACCACGCACCGTGGCCGCACCAGGTAGCCGTCACGCTCCTCGCGGGTAGCCGTCCGGTGAACGGCCGGGCAAACGCTGGTGACGGGGACGTCAGAGCCGAGGTCAGGGCCCTTGCGCCCGGCGGACCGGCAGGGGGCGGGGCCACCCGCTCCCCGGGCGCCACCCCCAACCCCGGCCGTCGGCCTCTGCTGATGGTGGCGCGGCACGCGGCTAGCCTCTGCTCGACGTCGGGTCCCGCGGTCGAGCCCGCTCCCGACGGCCTGCGCTCCCCGTGCGCCCGACCACGGTCGCCGGCCAGAACCCGTCACATCCCCAGCGCCGCGCTGCGAGCAGCAGCGGCCCGCCCCCACCACCTCGACGACGAGGCGGTGCGTGCCACCGGTGGCACGAGCGTGGCCGGGGGCGCGCACACGACCACGACCACGACCACGACCTCGTCCGAGCCACCGCCCGACCCGCACGCCACGCCCCAGTCCCCGAGCACCGGGAGGCCGATGGAGACGCCGTCGCTGCTACCGCTCGCCGCGGTGCTCGTACCCGTGGTCACCGCCGCGGTCATCGTCTTCCTGCGGCGTCACCCGGTCGCTCGTGACACGAGCCTCGTGCTCGGCGCGCTCGTCACCTTCGGGGTGGTTGTCGCCATCGCGCCCGCCATCCTTCGCGGCGAGGTGCTGACCAGCTCGCTGGGCGAGCTGCTCCCGGGTGTCGAGGTCACCCTGGCCGCCGATGGCATGGGGATGCTATTCGCCGTGCTGGCGAGCTTCCTGTGGGTGCTCGCCGGGAGCTACGCCATCGGGTACATGCGCGGTGACAACGCGGCCAACCAGACCCGGTTCTACGCCTTCTACAGCCTGTGCCTGTCCACGGCCTTCGCGGTGGCCTTCGCCGGCGACCTGCTCACCTTCTTCATCGCCTACGAGCTGCTGACCGTCACCACCTATCCACTGGTGACCCACAAGGGCGACGCCAAGGCGATCCGTGCCGGTCGCACCTACCTCGGCTACCTGATCACCGGTGGCGCGCTCGTGCTGTTGGCCATGATCATCATCTACGCCCAGACCGGGGAGCTGACCTTCGCCGCAGGAGGGTTCGTGGGCGATGCGCTCGGCTCGACCCTCACCGTGGTCGTGTTCCTGCTGTTCGCCATCGGGTTCGGCACCAAGGCCGGCCTGATGCCCCTGCACGCGTGGTTGCCGGGCGCGATGGTGGCGCCCACGCCGGTGTCCGCCCTCCTGCACGCCGTGGCGGTGGTGAAAGGCGGGGTGTTCGCTGTCGGCCGCGCCGTCGGCTTCGTGCTGGGCCCGGGGGCGATCGCGGCCGTGGACATCCAGGGGGTGCTCTCTGCCGTCGCCGGTGCGACGATCCTGATCGCATCGGTGATCGCACTGCGCCAGGATCACCTGAAACGGCGGCTGGCCTACTCCACCATCGCCCACCTCGCCTACATCGTCCTCGGCTTCTCCCTGCTGTCCCAGAGCGCCTTCGAGGGCTCGCTGCTGCACATCCTCAACCACGGTGTGGCGAAGATCACCCTGTTCTTCGCCGCCGGGGCGATCCACATCGCCGCGCACAAGGACCACGTCAGCGAGCTGGACGGCATCGGACGCAGGATGCCGTTCACGATGGTGGCCTTCGCCTTGGCGTCCTTCTCCCTGGCCGGCCTCCCGCCCGCCGGCGGGTTCCTGTCCAAGTTCACCCTGATCGAGGGCGCGCTCGAGGCCGAGGCCTACGTCCACGCCACCATCATGGTGGGCGCCGGGTTGTTCACCGCCGGCTACCTGTTCCCGGTGGTGTACCGGGCGTTCTTCCGACCGGCACCCGATGCTCCTGACGGGCCACCCGACGGGGCCCACGCACCGGAGCCCACGCCGGAGCCGGTGCCGTCGCCCGTGATGGCCGGCGCTCCCGCGGCCGAGGCAGCGCTCGGAGAGCACACCGGACAGCGTGGGCACGCCGGCGGGGTCGCGCCCACGGAGCTTGCCGAGGCGGACGAGTACCCACGCACGGACGTGCCCGCCCACCCGGACGAGCACGCCCAACCGGACGAGCACGGCCACCCGGACGAGCACGCGGGCGGCCACGCCCACGACGACCACCACGGCCATGATGACCACGGGGAGGCATCCGCGCTGATGGTGGTACCGCTGTTCACCACCGGGGTGCTGTCGATCCTGCTCGGCCTCGCCGACTGGACGGGGCTGTACGAGGTCGCGGCCAACGTGGCTGCGGCGGTCACCGGAGGTGGGTCATGAACCGCCGTGCACTGCCGGTCATCGGCGTGGTCGCGGTCATCGGCCTCGGGCTCGACCTGCTGATCCGCTACTCCCCCGTGGTCGGCTACGGCGCCGGCATCGGGCTGTTCGGCACGATCATCCTCACCCTTGTGGCGAAGAAGGTGATGGCACCGGCGCTCCAGCGCCCCGAGGACCACTACCCCGACGACCAGACCCCCGACGTCGAGTACGACGTCTACGGGGTGCGCAGCGACGGGCACAGCAGCCACGGTCAAGCCGGCGACGACACCGGCGCCGCAGCATCGACCACAGCACCGGCGAACCTGCCGGACACCGACGGTGACACCCACGGAGGTGCGGCGTGAGCGAGCTGCTGCTGCACCCCGCGTGGCCGCTGCTCATCGCCGCGGTCCTGGTCCGCGTCCTCCCGCGGCGCCCGGGCCAGGCCGTCATGCTGGCCGCGCCCGTGCTGGCGCTCGCCGGGGTACTGAGCCTGACCGACGGGACGCTCGTCACCGCACCGCTGATGACCTTCGAACTGGAGCTGCTGCGCGTCGACCGGCTCTCCACCGCCTTCGGGGTGGTGTTCGCCATCGCGGCGCTGCTGGCCAGCATCTACGGCCTGGCCACCCAGCACGCCGGTGAACGCGGTGCCGCCCTGGCCTACGCCGGCGCCGCGATGGGCGTGATCTACGCCGGCGACCTGCTCACCCTGTTCCTGTTCTGGGAGCTGAAGGCCGTGGCCTCCAGCTTCGTGATCCTCTCACGACGCACCCAGCGCTCCAACCGCTCGGGCCTGCGCTACCTCTTCTTCCACATCGCCGGGGGCAAGCTGCTGCTCGGCGGGCTGATCGTGCAGTACCAGTCCACCGGCTCCCTGACCTTCGAGGCGTTCGACGCCGGTGTGGCCGGCTGGCTGGTGCTGGCGGCCTTCGCCCTGTCGGCCGGGGTGCCGCCGCTGCACGCGTGGCTGAAGGACGCCTACCCCACCGCCTCGGTGGCCGGCACCGTGTTCCTCTCGGCCTTCACCACCAAGGCCGCGGTCTACGCCCTGATCCGTGGGTTCCCGGGGGCGCAGGTGCTCATCTACCTCGGCGTCATCATGGCGACCTACGGGGTGCTCTACGCCATCCTCGAGAACGACATCCGCCGGCTGCTCAGCTACCACATCATCAGCCAGGTCGGTTTCATGGTCACCGCCGTCGGGATCGGCACGGAGACCGCGCTCAACGGCGCCACCGCCCACGCGTTCGCGCACATCCTCTACAAGGGCCTGCTGTTGATGGGGATGGGGGCGGTGCTGTACGCCACGGGGCGCTCCCGCGCGAGCGATCTCGGCGGCATCCTCAACCGGATGAAGCCCGTCGCGGTGCTCTACATGATCGGCGCGGTGTCGATCTCCTCGGTACCGCTGTTCTCCGGGTTCGTCTCCAAGGAGCTGATCCCCTCGGCCGCGGGGGCGGAAGACCTGGCCTGGCTGGTCATCGCGCTCAAGGTCGTCTCGGTGGGGACCTTCCTATCGACGGGGCTCAAGCTGCCCTACGCCACCTTCATCGGCTCCCGTGGCCTCGGCCCGGAGACCGAGGACGGCACCGACCGGGTCGTGGTCACGCCGGTACCGGTCTCCATGTACGTGGCGATGGGTGGGGCCGCGGCGCTCAACATCGCCATCGGCCTGTACCCGCGGCTGCTCTACGACCTGATGCCCACCGAGATCACCCGCGCCCCCTACGCCCTGGGTCCGGTGGTGGAGAAGCTCCAGATCCTGGTCATGACCGTGCTCGGGTTCTGGCTGCTGTTCTCCCTGCTGGGCTCCAAGGCCAAGCTCAACCTCGACCTCGACTGGGTGTACCGCCGGCTGCCCGTGCTGCTCACCGCCCGCGGCGACCAACGCGCCCTGGCCCGAGCCGATGCCCCGGCCTCCACGTCCAGCCGTGCGGTGGCCTCCACCCGGGACGGCAGCCGCGCGGTGCTCGCCCGGGTGTTCGAACCCGCCGAGGACGGCCCCCCGGATGTGGTGGCCACCTGGGCGCTCGGCGGTGTCCTGCTCGCTACCGCAGCCCTGCTGCTGATCGTGAGCCTGCTGTGAAGCGGACCCTGCGCATCCTGGTGCTGTTCGTGGCCCTGCTGGTCTTCTGGCAGGTCCTGTCCGCCCGGATCGACCCGGTGTTCATGGTGATCGGCGTCGCGTCCTCCGCCTGGATCGCCTGGTACACCATCCGGGTGCTCGACCACGAGGTGGGTGAGCGACCCGACGGCGGCGGCTTCAACCCCGCCGCGCTGTTGGCCTACATCGTGTGGCTGTTCGTGCGCCAGATCGTCGCCGGCTTCAGCCTCGCCTGGGTCATCGTCAACCCGAGGCGCGCCCCGCAGCCGGGGGTGTTCCGGTTCCGCACCGGACTCAAGCCACCGGCTGCCCGCGCGGTCCTGGCCAACTCCATCACCCTCGTCCCCGGCACCAACACCATCGAGGTGGACGACGACGTGTTCACCGTCCACGCCTTCAACGCTGCCAGCGCCGCCGACCTCGCCGAGGCCAAGGTGCAGCGTCGCATCGCCCGCGTCTTCCGGGTACCCCCCGACGAGCCGCCCGTGCTCGCGTGGGAGCCGCTGACGGATCCGGACATCGACGACCAACGCCCCGACGATGACGTCGAGGTGGACGACCACCGCACCCGTGGCGACGTCACAGGGGACGAGCACCGTGCGGCCGGCGGCGGGGAGGCGCGCTGATGGACGCCTTCCTCGTCGGCGCCACCACGGCCGTGGCACTGCTCATCGTGGCCGGGCTCCACCGGGTGTGGGCCGGCCCGACGGTGTTCGACCGTCTGGTCGCTATCGCCCTGGTGACCGCCAACGGCGTGGTGATCATCGTGCTGCTCGGCGCCGTGCTCGAGCGCCCCAACCTGTTCTTCGACATCGGCATCAGCTACGCCCTGCTGGCGTTCCTCCTGCCCCTGGCGCTGGGCCGCTACTTCGAACAGCAGATCCGCGAGCGGGATGCGCGGGGCGGCGACGGCGGTGCAGCGGGCCGGACCGCCTCCTCGATGCGCGAGGCCAGCGGGACCACGCCGGGACGCGAGACCACACCGGCGACCTCGACGGGCGGGGCCGGACATGCTGACGGCGATGCCGCCTCCGACGCCTCCGCCTCCGGGGAGGTCTCACCGTGACCATCGCCGCCAACGTCCTGATCGCGACGGGCATCCTGTTGATGGCCATCAGCGCCCTCGCCCTGTTCACCATGCCCGACCTCTACACCCGGGCGCACGCGGTCGCGAAGTCGGAGACCATCGGCATGACGCTGGTGTTCCTCGGGGTGCTGCTCCGGCCCGAGGTCGACCTGGGCGCGGGCGGCCGGCTGCTGTTCATCATCGCCTTCGCCACGATCGCCAACCCGACGGGGGTGCACGCCCTGGTGCGCGCCGCCTACCGCACGGGCGCCCGACCCCGGATCGAACTGGACCAGGCCACCGCCGACCGCGAGCTCGGAGGGAACCGCTCATGATCGAGGCCCTCGACATCGCCCTGTTCCTGGTGCTGATCGTCGCCGCGGTGCTGGCCCTGGTAGCCAAGGACCTGCTCACCGCGGTGGGGATGCTCACCGCCTACAGCCTCTTCGTGTCCCTGCTGTTCGCCGGGGTGTCGGCGGTGGACGTGTCCCTGGTGGAGGCGGCGCTCGGTGCCGGGATCACCGGTCTGCTGCTCATCGCCGCGATCCTGGCCACCACGCGGCGCTCCGAACCGCGCCCCGATCCCCGCCGCCGCTACGTGGTGCTGCCGCTGGTGGGGCTGTTCCTGGCACTGATGCTCTACGCCGCCACGGGCCTGCCCGACCGCGGCGACCCGGACGCGCCCGCCCAGCTCGGTGTCAGCCAGGTGTTCATCTCCCAGTCGCTGGAGGACACCGAGACCCCCAACGTCGTCACCTCGCTGCTGGCCGACTACCGGTCACAGGACACCCTCGGCGAGACGCTGGTGATCCTGACCGCGGCGCTGTCGGCGGCGATGGTGCTGGTCCGGCGGCGTGACAAGGATGACCACGACGGACACGGCGCTGGCGACACCGGTCACGGTGATGACCACGGCGCAGCGGCCGACGACAGCACGACCGGGAACACCGCCGAGCAGGCAGCCGACGACGGCGCGCCGGTTGCGGACCGCACGACCAGGACCAGCAGCACACCCACCGCTGGGGACGGCGCCCACACCGGGGGCGGTGAGGCCCGATGATGCTCGGCACCTACCCCTCGGTCGTGGTCCGCGTGGTCGGCGCGATCCTGGTCCCCTTCATGCTGCTGTTCGGCGTCTACATCATCGCCCACGGCCACTACGGACCGGGCGGCGGGTTCGCCGGGGGGGTGTTCCTCGCCGTCGGTGCGATCCTGCCCCGCATGACCCTGTCACCGGAGCTGGCCTACCGCATCTTCCCGACCTGGGTCGGGCCGCTGGTGGGTGGACTGGGCATGATGCTCTTCCTCCTGGTCGCCGTCGCACCGCTGCTGGTGGGCGGTGCGTTCCTGGACTACGGCGCGATCGAGGTCGCCGGCATGGCCGCGTCCCGTGTGCGCTACCTCGGCATCCTGCTCGTGGAGATCGCCGTGGGGCTCGCGGTCTTCGGGGCGCTGCTGCTGATCTTCGATGTCCTCACCGACGCCGAGGACGTCGCCGGCGAGCTGACCCCGGCAGCGAACCGCGAGGAGGTCCGGCGATGATCGAGCTCTTCCTCTCGCGCTACGTCTACCTGTTCGTCCTCGCACTGCTCGCCATAGGCCTGTACGGGGTGTTGGCCAAGCAGGACCTCGTCAAGAAGCTGATCGGGCTGGTGATCTTCTCCACCGCCATCTACATCTTCTTCATCGAGGGCAGCCTGCAGGAGGGCGGCACCGCACCGGTCATCGACGAACGCGGGAGCGACCCGGCGCTCTACGTCGATCCCCTCCCCCACCTGCTGATCCTGACGGCCATCGTGGTGGGTGTCGGGGTGCTCGGTGTGGGGCTCGCGCTGCTGGTGCGGATCTACCGGGCCCACGGCAGCCTGGATGAGTACGTCGTCGCGGCCCGCCTCGCCGGTCGTGTACCGACCGACACCGAACTCGAGGACGACGACGCCGAGCGCAGTCCCGTGCCCGGACAACAGCCAGCGGCGACGCCGCGAGGCGATCGCGGGCACGACGGGCCCGGATCCGGTCCCGACGATCACCGGTCCGAGGGCTGGACGCGTCGCGGTGACGATCCGACGCCGCGCCACGACGACGGCGGCGACGACCGCCACGAAGGCGGCGACCACCGCCACGAAGGCGGCGACGACCGCGACGACAACGGGCAGGGGCGCGCGTGAGCCAGCTGCCCTTCCTGCCCCTGCTGCCCCTGCTCTTCGGCTCGGTCCTGGCCCTGCTGGTCAGCCTGTGGCGTGCCGAGGCAGCCCAGATCGTGGCGGTCGCGTCCACCTCGCTGTCGCTGGTGTTCGGGGTGACGGGACTGGTCACCGTGGTCCGCGACGGGCCGATGAGCTACGAGCTCGGCGGATGGCCGCCCCCGGTGGGCATCGAGTACGTCCTCGACCCACTCTCCGGGTTCATGGTCTCCATCGTGGCCTTCATCGGGCTGCTGGTCAGCCTCTATCCCGTGGACGTGGCCTTCGACATCCGTCCCGGCCGCGGCATGCCGGTGTACGCCCTGGCGCTGCTGTTGCTTACCGGGCTGACGGGCGTGATGCTGTCCGGTGACCTGTTCCACCTGTTCGTCATGCTGGAGATCTATGCGATCTCCACCTACGGGCTCGTGTCGCTCGGTGGGGACCGGGGGACCTTCGCCGCGTTCCGGTACCTGCTGCTCGGCACCGTCGGCTCCGGGCTGTACCTGCTCGGCATCGGCTTCCTTTACTTCTCCACCGGCACCCTGAACATGGCCGACATGGCGGCCTCCCTACCGGCTATCTCCGACGCACCCTCAGTGCTCGGTGGGCTCGGGCTGATCGTCATCGGGCTCGCGCTGAAGATGGCGCTGTTCCCCCTGCACATCTGGCTACCCGACGCGCACAGCTTCTCCCCCCCGGGGGTGGCCGCGCTGCTGGCCGCGGTGCAGGTCAAGGCCGGGGCCTACTCGCTGGTGCGGATCCTGTTCGACGTGTTCGGCCCCACCTACCTCGGCGCGGAGGGCCTGCCCGTCTCCACGGCGCTGATCTGGTTCGGGCTCGCTGGGATCGTCGTGGGTTCCGTGCTGGCCATCCGCCAGCGCGACATCAAACGGATGCTGGCCTACTCCACCGTCGCCCAGCTCGGCTACATCGGTGTCGGCATCGGTCTGGCGACACCGTTGGCGCTGGTGGGGGCGCTGCTGCACGTGCTCAACCACGCGCTGATGAAGAGCGCGCTGTTCCTGGTGGCCGGCGGGATCATCCAGCGCACGCACCTCAAGGCCATCCCCCGCTTCGCCGGCCTCGGCAAACGGATGCCGCTGACGATGTTCGGCTTCGCCATCGCGGCCCTGTCGATGGTGGGCATCCCACCCCTGGCCGGGTTCTGGTCCAAGTTCTACCTCGTCCTGGGTGCGGTGGACGTCGCCAACTGGACCGTCGCGATCGTGATCGGCGCCTCCAGCCTCCTGACGCTGGTGTACTTCCTGCGGCTCTTCGAGCAGATCTTCGTGCGCGAACCCGAGGAGGCACTGGTGACCGAGGCCACCGAGCCGAGCGGCAGCGTGGTCACCACCGTATGGATCCTGGCGGCAGCGATCGTGGTGGTGGGGGCCTTCACCGCGGTGATCGTCGGCGACGTGATCGAGCCGATCGCGCAGCGCATGCTCGGCTGAGTGGGCGGGCGGATACCCACGGCGCGCAGGTCCGGGCACCGACGGCGAGCGCGACCTGCGACCTCGGTCGACACCCCGCGTGGATAGAGCCGCGGCGACTGCCGCGGGACCCGCGTACCCCCGTCCTGCCGCGATGCGGGGACACTCCGTCCCCCCTGCTGCTGCACGATCCGCCGGCAGCTCGCGAGGGCCCACCCGAGCCCCCGGCATCCCGCACGGCGGGCGGCAGGGATCCCCGGCCGCACACGCTGCACTCGCCCGCGTGGTGGGAGCGGTCGAGGACCTGCCTGCGCACGGAACACGGTTGGTCCGCCGCACCCTGGGTGAGGATCCTCTGGGTGGGTCACCTCCCCGCGGCGATCGCCGCGGAGCGTCTGGGTCATGCAGGATCCACGGTGTCCGTGGACGGATCCTGCACGACCACCAGCACCTCGTCGGCGTCGACCTGCTCCCCAGCGGCGACCCGGACCTCCGTGACCGTCCCCCGCATCGGTGCGGTGACCTTGTGCTCCATCTTCATCGCTTCCACGGTCACGAGCGGCTCGCCCTCTGCGACCTCCTGGCCGACCTCCACGGCGATGGTCACCACGACGCCGGGCATCGGCGCACGGGTGGCCCCCGGCACCTCGGAGCTGGTCCGGTCCGGGAAACGCGGCGCCAGCTCCAGGTCCACGATGCCGAGCCCCGGCGCGAGCACCTGCCGCCGCGGTGACACGCCGCTGCCCGTCCCGGCGCCACCTGCGCCACCGGCCACGGTGACCCGCTGGCGGTGCCCCTCAACCTCGACGTCGAGGTGGTCGGGTCCGTGCCCGTGGACGGTGACCCGCCCGCTGTGCACCACCTCGCCGTCAGCGTCGAGCAAGCCGGCGGGGATGCCGGTCAGCACCTCTGCGTCGATGACGCGGTCCCAGCGGGTACGCAGGCGCACGGTCAGGCCGTCGCCGAGGTGTCCCGTCTCGGCGCCAGCGTCGCCGCCCGTGTCGCCGCCCGCGGCAGCGCCCGCGTCGCCGCCCATACCGGCACCCATACCGGCACCCGCAACGAGGCCCGCGGGCAGGAAGGTGTGCTGGTCCCACACCGCCCCGGTGTTGCTCCAGCCAGCCGGCAGGCCCGGGTGGCCGCCGAGACCCCCGCGCAGACCGGGCTCGCCGCCGCCGGCGCAGCGGACGCTCTCGTGCACCGCGGCGAACAGGGCAGCCCGGGCGATCTCGATCGGTCCCGGCCGGACCCGCGCCAGCAGGCCGTCGAGGTGGTCGGCCAGGAACGCGGTGGTGGTCGCGCCGGCCAGGAACCGGTCGTCGCGCAGGACCGCCACCAGGAGGTCACGGTTGGTGGTCACCCCGGTGATGGGTGCGGCCGCGAGCGCTGCGGCCAGCCGGTGCGCAGCCTCGTGGCGGGTCGGGGCGGTGGCGATGACCTTGGCGAGCATCGGGTCGTAGTGCGGGGTGACCTCCTCACCGGCCCGCACCCCGAGCTCCCGCCGGATCCCGGGTCGCCGCGGCACGTCGAAGGCGGTCAGGGTGCCGGTGGCCGGCAGGTAGCCGGCGGGGACGTCCTCGGCGTAGAGGCGCACCTCGATGCTGTGGCCCCGCGCGACGATGTGCTCCTGGGTGGCGGGTAGGGGGAACCCGCCGGCCACCAGCAGCTGCCACCGCACGAGGTCGATGGGCTGGAGCGTGCCGGTGACGTCATCGCGGACGGCCACGACCTCCTCGGTGACGGGATGCTCGACCTGCAGCCGGGTGTTGACCTCCAGGAAGGCGATGGCGTCGCGGGCAGGCACGTCCTCCCCGGCCCGGCGGCGGGCGAGCACGTCCTCGTCGACCACGAACTCCACCGTGCCGGCGGACACGTAACCGAGTGCACGGGCGGCCTCCACCGCCGCCGAGGTCAGCGCCGCGCGTACCTCGGCGTCGATGCCGGGTGAGGGGCACTCCTCCACCACCTTCTGGTGGCGGCGCTGGATCGAGCACTCGCGCTCGAGCAGGTGCAGCACGTCGCCATGGGTGTCGCCGACGATCTGCACCTCGACGTGGCGGGGGCTGCCGATCAGCCGCTCGAGGAACACCCGGTCGTCGCCGAAAGCGTTGCCGGCCTCGCGACGGGCGCTGGCCACCGCGTCGGGCAGGTCGTCGAGGTGGTGGACGGCCCGCATGCCCTTGCCGCCCCCTCCCGCGGCGGCCTTGACGATGAGGGGGAGGCCGATGCGCTCACCGGCGGCGCGGATGTCGGCTGCGGTGGGCTCCGGCGGGAGCTCCTCCCCCGGTACCAGGGGCACCCCGGCCGCGGCCATGCGCTGCTTGGCCTCGAGCTTGTCGCCCATCGCGGCGATGACCTCCGGCGCCGGGCCGATCCAGTTCAGCCCGGCGTCGAGCACGGCCCGGGCGAAGGCCGGTGCCTCGGCGAGGAAGCCGAACCCGGGGTGGACCGCGTCGGCGCCGGCGCGCTGCGCCGCCGCCACCAGGGCGTCGATCCGCAGGTAGCTCTCCGTCGGGCTCGCCCCGCCGATCAGCACGGTGTCGTCACACGCGTCGAGGTGACTGGCTGCCCGGTCGATGCCGGACGCCACCCCCACCGCGCGGATCCCCATCGAGCGGCAGGTGCGGGCGATGCGCGCAGCGATCTCGCCGCGGTTGGCGATCAGCACCGCGCGGGGTAGCCGGGGTGCGGTGTCGGGGTCGTGCATGCCGTGCTCGCTCATCGCCGCCCCCTCACATCCGGAACACGCCGAAGGCGTCGCCGCCACGGACGTCGTTGGTGTGCACGGCGGACAGCGCCATGCCGAGCACGTGGCGGGTGTCACGCGGGTCGATGATCCCGTCGTCCCAACCCTGGCCGGTGGCGAACAGCGCGTTGGACTCCGCCTCGATCTGGCTCTCGACCATGCCGCGGACCGCCGCGTCCTTGTCCGCGTCCCACTCTTCGCCGCGATTGAGCGCCGCGGCCTTGGCGACGATGGAGAGCACGCCGGCGAGCTGCTGCGGGCCCATCACCGCGATGTGGTGGTTCGGCCAGGTGAACAGGAACCGCGGGTCGTAGGCCCTCCCACACATCCCGTAGTTGCCGGCCCCGTAGGAGGCACCGGTCATGACCGTGATGTGCGGCACCTCGGAGTTGGACACGGCGTTGATCAGCTTCGCGCCGTCCTTGATGATCCCGCCCTGCTCGTAGCTGGTGCCCACCATGAACCCGGTGATGTTCTGCAGGAAGACCAGCGGGCGGTCACGGCGGTTGGCGAGCTGGATGAACTGGGCACCCTTCTCCGACTCCTGGCTGAACAGCACCCCGTTGTTGGCGAGGATCCCCACCGGGAAGCCGTGGATCGAGCCCCACCCGGTGACGAGGTTGGTGCCGTAGTTGGCCTTGAACTCCTCGAAGCGGCTGCCGTCGAGGGTTCGGGCGAGCACCTCGCGGGCGTCGAAGGGCTCACGCAGGTCGACGCTAGCGATGCCGAGCAGCTCCTCGGGGTCGTAGAGGGGGGTGTCGGCGCGCTCGGTGGGGCCGGGACCGCGCTTGGTCCAGCCGAGGTTGCGGACGAGCTGGCGGGTGATCCGGATGCCGTCACGCTCGTCCTCGGCGAGGTGATCACCGAGCCCGGAGATCTTGGCGTGCATCTCCGCGCCGCCGAGCTCCTCCTCGGTGGCGTCCTCCCCGGTGGCCATCTTCACCAGCGGCGGGCCGCCGAGGAACACCTTCGAGCGCTCCTTGATCAGCACGGTGTAGTCGCTCATGCCGGGGATGTACGCGCCACCGGCGGTGGAGGAGCCGAACACCAGGCTGATGGTGGGCACACCCGCCTTGGACAGCTCCGTGAGCTCCCGGAAGGTCCGCCCGCCACGGACGAAGATGTCCTTCTGGGTGCGCAGGTCGGCGCCGGCGGACTCGGTCAGGTTGATGGCCGGCAGGCGGTTCTCCCGGGCGATCTGCAGCGCCCGGAGCGACTTGGTGACGCTGAAGGGATTGGAGGCGCCGCCCTTGACGGTGGGGTCCATCCCGCCGATCAGACACTCGACGCCCTCGACGACGCCGATGCCCTGGAGGGTGGAGGCCCCGACCTGGAAGTCGCTGTCGTAGCCGATGAGGGGTTGGAGCTCGAGGAAGGGGCTGCCCGGGTCGATGAGCAGGGCGATCCGCTCGCGGAGGGTGAGCTTGTCGCGGGAGCGGTGGCGGGCCAGCTTCTCCGGGCCTCCACCGGCGTGGGCGGTGGCCAGCTGCTCGGCGATGTGGTCGAGCAGCTCCAGGTTCCGCGCGCGGTTGCGTTGGTAGGTCGCGCTGGATGCGTCGACCCGTGTAGAGAGCACGTCGTGGACCGTGGTACGCATCCTGCCTCCCGATCACCGATACGCGCTGCCGCGGCCATCCCGCTGTCACCCCTGGCGTCGCCGCCGAGCGACACATCGGAACGATAGCGCAGAAATCGTTCCATTCCATCAGCCTCGCCCCACGACGCCCTGGCGGCGGTGGTGGCAGATGGACCGTGGGCCTGCTCCCGGCATCCGGTATCGCGCGAACGCCCACCGGCACATCTCACCCACGTCGGAACGTGGGCGGTGGAGAGGCCCTGGGCCATGTCGCCCGAACAGCCGCGCGGCACCGCGATCACGAGTGCAGCTCTACAGGCCTAGAGCTCGGCCCGCGAGAGCCGTCGAGCGCGGGCCGGGAACCCGCGGGCGCGGCGAAAGGGCCGTCGAGCTCGGCCCGCGAGAGCCGTCGAGCGCGGGCCGGGAACCCGCGGGCGCGGCCCCGGAGTGCCCGCGGGCGCGTCGAAAAGGGCCGTCCATCGCAGCTCAGGGGTCCTCGAGACGCAACTGCGCCACTTCCGCTGACGGAGGGCCGTCCGTAGGTTGCGGTGTGGCCGGCCCGGCTCGAGCGTCCTCCTCCGCGCTCTGGGCCGCACGATCGAGCGGGTGCACGTAGGGAGCCTCCTGTCGGTGGAAGGTGACCTGGTCGGCCACGATCTCCACCCGCCACGGGCCCGTGTCGAAACGTCGGTGGTGCCGGCGGCAGAGCAGCACCGCGTTCTCCGGTGACAGCTGGCCCTCCGACCGGTACGGGTGCGCACCGTGAGCGACGTCACACCAGGAGGCCGGGGCGTCACAGCCATCCCAACGACAGCCCCCGTCCCGCACGACCAACGCCCGCCAGAGACCCTGCGGCACCGTGCGGACGTTGCGGGTCACCTCGATGGGCGTGCTGTCGGCACGACGCACCACACGACTGACGGCGCAGTCGGTCAGCAGGGTCCCGGCTTCCGCGAGCGTTACGGGCTGGCCGGAACCGGCGAACACGGCGGTGCCGGCCGCGCGATCCAGTTCCGACTCCTCGACCACGAGGATGACCTGCGGGCGCTCTCCGTGGACCGTGGGTGCATCTCCGAGACGCAGCGCCGCATCGCACAGCTGCTCGAAGGCATCCGCGCCGCGCTGCTCCGGTGTCCGGTGCTCGTCTGCGGCGTCCGGGCGACGGAAGGCGTCGATAGCGCTGCGTGCCAGCTCCGCCGCGACCCCGTAGGCGAGACCGGAGAAAGCGACCCCGCCATCCGGTGTGTCCGTCATGCGGAAGCGGCGCTCGCGGTGATGACCCTGTTCCTGCTGCTGCAGCGCACGAGGCGCGTGCCGAGCGAGGTAGGTGCGGACCTGCCGGCCGAAGGCCACGGCGTCGGCGTGTCGCGCCAGCTCCAGGAGGTCGGCCTCCGCAGCCGCCCGGCGCTGTGGTGTCAGGCGCGCGAGCGCGTCACCGATGAGCCGCACGTGAGTGGGCCCGATGTCGCCCGCACCGAACGCCGCGCCCACGCGCGGGTTCGTGGCGGCATGCGACCCGGCTTCGGCGGAGCGCTTGGCCTCCGAGGGCGTCATGCGCTGGCTCCTCGCCGCGCGCCGGCGGCGCTCCCGCACCGCAGCGTCGCGTCGCGCCGGGTTCTCCTCCGTCCCCTCCGTCCTCGCACGCGCTTCGGTCTCAGCCAGCGCACGCGACCGTGCCGCCTCCAGGGCAGCGATCGGCTGACGAAGTCGACCGAGATGCGCGTCGAGCTGTCGGTCGCTCAGGTTGGCGAGGTCGATAGCGCCCACCACCTCGACGGCAGCGGCGAGCTGGGCGACCGCGCCCACCTCGTCGGTGTTCGTGGCCCCTCCTGCAGACGCGGAGCCCCCGGCACGTCGATGCCCCGCAGAAGCCCCGTGCGAGTGCGCCTCCGCGGGACCTGCGTGCGCAGGAGCAGAGATGCCCTCCATGTCCACGAGGGCGCTCGGGGGGCCGGGATCCACCGCGTAGCTCCCTGACGGCGAGGCAGCGAGGACAGGCCGCCGGACGCCGGCGTACCTCGACGCCAGCTGCCGACACCTCCCGTCCTGCCGCACCTCTGCCTCCCGGAGCATCGGTTCCCTCGCCGTGTTGGCGCCTGCCACACGCACACTGTGTCGGTGCTTACTGTGCCTCGTTGCCGCAGCCTATACGAACGTGTGTTCGACCACTAGGCCTGCGGCTGGAAACGTGCGGAGCGCGCGCAGCAGTGACCCGGCGAGCGTCCGGTCGAGCGGCCTCCGAACGGGGTTGCAACCACATCCGGGGTGGATCAGCCACTGGAGCGGCTCGGTGACACCGCGTACCGTCCGAGCGACCGGCAGTGTTCGGTCCTCGGCTGCCCTCGACCACCTCGGGAGGAGCATGAGCAACCAGCCCCGCTCCCCCGACCCGGCTGGCGCGTCGGGCGTCTCCGAGCCCGCGCAACCCTCACCCTCTACATCACCCTCAGGGCGACGGTCGCGATCCTCGGCCGCCAACGACGCCCCGGACGTCGATGTGGCCGTCATCGGCGGCGGCATCGTCGGGCTGGCGACGGCGCACCTGCTCCTCGAGGCCGACCCAGCCCTCGAGGTCGTGGTCCTCGAGGCGGAGGACGACGTCGGTCGTCAGCAGTCATCCCGGAACTCCGGGGTGTTGCACGCCGGCCTCTACTACCCCCCGGGGTCGGCGAAGGCGAGGTGGTCCCGGGCGGGCAAGCCCCTGCTCGAGCGTTTCTGCGCCGACCACGGCGTCTCCTACCGGCGCACCGGCAAGGTCGTGGTTGCGGTGGACCGCGAGGAGCTAACGGCCCTCCACGCTCTGGCGGAGCGCGCCGAGACCAACGGTGTGGAGATCCACCGGCTCGGCCCGAGCGGCCTCCGCGATCACGAACCCCACGTCAGCGGCGTCGCCGGCCTGTGGACACCGGAGACCGGCGTGACCGACTTCGGCGCGGTGTGCCACGCCCTCGCCGACGCCATCCGTGAGCAGGGCGGCCACATCCACACGGGCACCGAGGTGGTGGACCTCCACGCAACCGACCAGCAGGTGGACCTCACCGCTGCCGGCAAGGGGCACCTGTGCAGCGCCCGGACGTCGGTGGTGTGTGCGGGGCTGCGGTCGGACAGGCTGGTCACGGCGACGACCGGCGCCAGCAGTGCCCCCGCCTTGTCCGCCGCCGGCGCGCGCAGGCTGGAGTCGAGCGGTTCCGCCGGGGCGGGCCGACCACGCACCGCGCACCCGACCCCGGACCTCGCCGGGACCGCTCTCGACCCGGCCGTTGACCCAGCCGCTCTCGACGCCCGCATCGTTCCCGTGCGCGGATCATGGCTGGAGCTGCGGCCCGATCAGCGCCAGCTCGTTCGCGGCAACATCTACCCCGTGCCCACCGGTGGTGGTCTGCCCTTCCTGGGCGTGCACCTGACCCGTCGCATCGACGGGCAGGTCTGGGTCGGACCGAACGCCGTCCCGGTCTTCGCGCGGCAGGGACGCCGACCGAGCTCGATCGATCTCCACGATCTCCGCCAGCTGCTGGGGTTCCCGGGGACCTGGCGCCTCGCCCGACAGCACTGGAAGCTCCTGGCCAGCGAGCTGTGGGCCGACCGGGTGCTGACCTCCACCGTCCGGGCGGTACAGCGCTACGTGCCGGCAGTGCAACGGGAACACCTGCGCCGTGGCCCCTGGGGGGTCCGCGCGCAGCTGGTCGACCGCCGAGGGCGCCTCGTGGACGACTTCACCCTGCGGGAGCACGGCAGGACCATCCACGTGCTGAACGCTCCCTCCCCGGCGGCCACCTCAGCGCTGGCGATCGGCGCGCAGTTGCGTGATCGGGCCCTGGCACAGCTGCGGCGCTGAGCTGTTCGAGTCGACTGCCCCACAGCTGCGGCGCTGAGCTGTTCGAGCCGCCTGCTCCGCTCCTGCCGGCGTCAGCAGCCCCCAAGGACAGCCACGCGGGCGCCAGCCCGCACGTGGAGTCTCACTGACCGCGCGCTCGTTCGGTGGGGTGGGTCGAACGGCTGCCCGGATCCTGCGTAGCGGTCCGCCGTGGGCGGCACGGTCAGCTGTCCAGCTTCGATCCGCGCGAGATCGGGAGATGGAGGGCGGCGCATGAAGGGCATGGGGCAGTACGTCGGAGCCAGGGCCTGGCTGCGGAGCCGCCCGGTGACGCGCGCGATCCGGCCAGCCGCGTTGCCGGCCGCTGCGCTGCTCGTCATCGCCTGCGGCGGTGACGAGTGCCCGGCCGACACCGACAGACGCGGACCAGGACGCGGCCGCGGAGAACGCGGCCACCGACGAGGATGCGGACGGCGCCGACGGCCCGGCGGACGACGGTGACGACAGCGACCAGGCGGTGGCAGAGGACGCGGACGGCGCCGAGGAGGAGCCGACCACCGATGGTGGCACCGGCGACCGCGTCATCGACACCGCCCGGACCGGCGAGGACGGGTTGAGCGACCTGCTCGACCTCGACAACCCTGAGCCGGAGACCGCGGTACTCGAGTTCGCCGGTGAGCGCGACACCTTCGACGTCTCCTGCCAGTTCCCCGGCGAGGTCCCCGACAGCGTCATGGATGGTGGCCGGCAGATGAACGCG
>PXDB01000030.1 GCA_003565155.1 Nitriliruptoraceae bacterium
GACGCCGGTGACCCTGGGGCAGGAGTTCGGCGGGTACGCACGCCAGATCGAGCTGGGCATCGCCCGGGTGGAGAAGGCGCTCGACTCCGTCTACGAGCTGGCCCTCGGCGGGACGGCGGTGGGCACGGGCCTGAACTGCCCGCCTGGGTTCGTCGACCGGGTCATCGAGCTGATGGCCGAGCGCACCGAGCTGCCCTTCCGCGAGGCGGAGGACCACTTCGAGGCCCAGGGCGCCCGCGACGCGCTGGTGGAGATCTCCGGCGCGCTGAAGACCGTCGCAGCGAGCCTGTACAAGATCGCCAACGACGTGCGGTGGCTGTCCTCAGGCCCGCGCACCGGGCTCGCGGAGCTCCAGCTCCCGGAGATCCAACCGGGCAGCTCGATCATGCCGGGCAAGGTCAACCCGGTGATCCCGGAGTCGGTCCGTCAGGTGTGCGCCCAGGTGATCGGCAACGACGCCGCCGTGACCGTGGGAGGCATGAACGGTGACCTCGAGCTCAACGTGATGATCCCGCTGATGGCCCGCAACGTCATCGAGTCGGAGAACCTGCTCGCCAACGTCGCGCGGGTGTTCGTGGACAAGTGCATCGCCGGCACCACGGAGACCGGTCAGGGCACCGCCTTCGTGGAGCGCTCGCTGATGCAGGTCACGGCGCTGGTACCCGAGATCGGCTACGAGCGCTCCGCGGAGTTCGCGAAGAAGGCGCACAAGACCGGCCAGACCCTGCGCGAGGTCGCCGTCGAGGAGGGCGTCTCCGAGGAGACCCTCGACCGCGTCCTCGACTACCAGCGCATGACCGAGGGGGGTGTCATGTAGCCCGCAGCGCGGCCCGCTCGCCGGGAGTTGTGGTGAGCCACGGCTTCCGGCACCCGCCCGGCGCTTGACCGGCCACCTCGACCCGCGCAGCACCAGGAGTTGTGCCCATCCACCACTTCCGGCGGGCCGGGCGCGCAGCACGGCCCTGATCACCGAGCGACGGTCGGACGCAGGAGCCGGTCGGCGACCGGGGCGGGTCGCGGAAGGTCTGCGCGTCCGGAACCGTGCAAGCGCCCAGGGATCGAGCGGCCCGGCGGCGCAGCGCGGCAGGTCCGACGCCGAGGTGGCGCAGAACCGGGCCAGAGCCCGGGAACGGGCGCCCCGGACAGCAGGCGCATCCAGGGCGAGCCGTGGGCGCCGGCGGCTACAGCTCCTCGATCGCGGCACGCACGGCCAACTCCAGCTCGGACGCGTGGTCCGCGGTGAGCGGACCACCGTCACCGTCACGCAGGTAGAACACGTCGGTGACCTCGTGCCCGATGGTCTGGACCCGGGCAATCACGATGTCGAGCTCGAGCTCGGCCAGCGCCGTCGCGATGGCGTAGAGCATGCCGAGACGGTCCTGCGCGCGGACCTCGACGATGGTGGCGTCGCCCGCATGATCGTCGCTGACCAGCACCTTGGTCTCGACTTGGCCCACCTTGGCGAGGCGCGGACGCTCCGCTCGCGCCTTGCGCAGCACCCGTGCACGGACCGCGAGCCGGCCCGCAGCGACGTCGTCGAGGTCACCCTCGACCCGCGCCCACCACGAACCGCCCGCGCCCTCCGGGGGCGCCACCTTGAAGGTGTCGATGGCCAGACCGTCCTCGCGGGTGAAGGCATCCGCTCCAGCGATCGACCCGCCGTGCAGCGCCACCACTCCCGCGACCTTCGCGAACCACCCGGGGTGGTCCAGCGCCACGACGTCAAGCTCGTCCAGTCCGAGGTGGCCCTCCGGGTCGTCCTCACCGGGGGTGACCCGGGTCCGCACGTCGGTGGGTCCAGGCTCGCCGGTAGCCATCAGCGCGTGGCGGACCACCGCGCGCGGCGCCACCGCGGCGGCGTAGCGGCGCGGGAGCAGGGAGAGGTGGGTGCGCACCATCTCGGCGTCCGCACCCAGCTCGGGCGCCAGTTCCTGGGCGGCGCGTGCGGTCTCCACCGCACCACCGGCGGCGTCGTCAGGGTCGATCTCGTCGAACACGGCGTTCACCTTCGTCACGAGGCTCTCCACGAGGGAGGCGGTCCAGGCACTCCAGGCGGTGGGTCCCGTGGCGCGGCCGTCGGCCACCGCGAGCAGGTGCAGGGTCGCGAGCATGGAACGGTCACCGACCTGGCCGGCTACGTCCGCTACCAGCGCCGGATCGGTCACGTCGCGTTTCTGGGCGACATCAGGAAGGAGCAGGTGGAGTCGGACCATCCGCGTGATGCGCTCGATCGTCGCCGCGCTCGCGCCCATCCGCCGGGCCAGCGCCGCCGCCAGCGGCACACCGGTCTCCGAGTGTGGTTCGCCGAGCGCTTTGCCCACGTCGTGCAGCAGGGCACCGAGGAACAGCGCCTCGCGGTCCTTGACGGCCAGCAGGGTCTCCGCGGCCCACGCCTCCCGGCGGACCAGCTCACCGAGCTCCGCGGCGGCGTGCCAGGCGTGCCGGTCGAGGGCGTACCGGTGGTAGGGGTTGCGCTGGGCGCGGCCGCGGAGCGGCGCCCACTCCGGCAGCCAGGCGGTCCACACGCCGACCTCGTCGAGCTCGGCCAGGGCGGGGAGCGCGACCCGCCCCCGCTGGAGCACGCTGAGCAGCCGCGCGCGGCAGCCCGAGGTCCACGGCCACATCGCGGTGTCATCGGCACCCGGCGCCACGCCTACGGCATCCGCGTGCCCCGGTCCCCCGCTTCCGGACACGCCCTCGGACACCACCGCCGGCCGGGGGCCAACGCCATCCCCACCGCTGTAGTGGCGCAGACGCGCGGCACTGCCGCGGTCGAGGACCGCCCCCGTATCGGCCAGGGCGACGAGCAGCTGCGCGGGCAGGCCGGGCCGGTCGATGGGCAGATCGGCAGGGATCCGCAGCACCCCGTCGACCAGGTCGAAGCCGTCCACCTGCCGCTGCGCCGGGCGCCCCAGTCGGCGCCGGCCACGGGCCACGTCCGCGTCGATGAGGGCCCACGCACGGCGGTGGACGTGGTCGATGGTGCGGGCCGCCAGGTAGACGTCGTGCAGGAGCCGGTGGGGCGCCAGATCGTGGGGCGCGCCGTCCTCGTACCCCAGCAGCGTCGCGACCTCGTCGTGGCGGTCGAGCCGGAGCACGTCAGGTTTGCGTGCGCCCGCGACCGCAGCGAGGTGGAGCGCCACACGCACCGCCAGCAACCGGTCCTCCGCAGCGGCCAACCGCGGCCGGTCGGGTGCACCGAGGTAGCCGGCGGGGACCAGGGGGTCGAGGCCCACGGTGCCGACCAGCGCCCCGGCCGCCCACCGCAGCGACTGGACGTCGCGCAGCCCCCCGGCGCCGTCCTTGAGGTGCGGTTCGAGCACCTCGGCAGCGTCACCGGCTCTCCGTCGGCGACCCTGGTCCGCACCGCGCAGCGCCGCGAGGAAGCGGTGCGGGCGTCGGCGCAGCCGCCGCATGACCTCGCTGCGGACCAGTTGCACGAAGGTGGGCTCCCCCGCAACGGTCCGCAGATCGAGCATCGCGGTAGCGGTGTCGAGGTCGTCGACCGCACTGATCGCCTCGCGCCGGTCGCGCACGGCGTAGCCGACCTCGAGCCCCGCATCCCAGAGGGGGTAGACGAGCGCGCGGACGGCCTGCTCGAGCACGTCGGTGTCCAGGCGGTCGTGCAGCAGCAGCAGATCGATGTCCGATGCCGGGCAGAGCTCGCCCCGTCCGTACCCCCCGACGGCGACCACCGCGAGTCGGTACCGACCCACGAAGGGCTTCGCCAACTCGCCGAGGACCCCGTCGACGGCGGTGGTGGCCGCGCGACACCACGCACGACCGGGGGGCGGACCCTCCTCGATCAGGGACTTCCACGTCGTCTTGAGCCGTGGACCGGCCGGGGCGTCGTCCTCCCCCGACCGGTGGCCAACGGCGGTCGAGCCCTCGCTCAGAGCGCTTCGACGTTCTGCTCGGCGGTCCGGATCCGCACGATGCGCTCGACGTCGGTGACGAAGACCTTGCCGTCACCGACCTGACCGGTCTGGGCGGCCTTGACGACGACGTCGACGGCCTCCTCGACCATCGGCGTGTCGACCAGGATCTCCAGCTTGACCTTGGGTACGAACTCCACGGTGTACTCCGCACCGCGGTAGATCTCGCTGTGGCCACGCTGACGGCCGTAGCCGCGGACCTCCGAGACCGTCAGTCCCTGGACGCCGAGCTCCTGCAGGGCCTCCTTGACCTCGTCGAGCTTGTGCGGCTTCACGATCGCCGTGACGAGCTTCACATCGTCCTCCTCGATGATCCGACCACCACTGGCCGGGGTAGCGCTTGCCGGGCCACCGGGCCACCGTTGGCACCTGCGGTGACCGACGGGACCGGTGGGACGCACCGTCCATCCGGGTGGGTCGCCCCACCCGCGGAGCGTGATCCTCGCGGGGAGGTGTCTCCCGGTGGTGTCATGATCGTTTCTAGCTGGTTACGCCCTCCGATGTGGCGTCACCGTGGTGGTTCAGGGCCCATCCGCGACATCCGGCAGCTGTCCGGCCGCAGCCACTTCCCCGCCGAAAGCCACCACCACGGCGCTGAAGCCGTGCAGCACGCTACGGGCCCCGTGCGGGCCGAGCTCACCGTCGCAGCGGGCACCGCCGATGGCGACGCCGAGGTGGTCGGTGACGGCGCGGGCATCGTGGTCCGGGACGCCGAACAGCCCCCGCCCACGGCCCAGGCACGTGAACAGCAGCGCGCCGGGGTGCCCGTCGCCGCCCGCCGAGCCCGCCACCAACCGCCGCAACCGTGCCGTCAGGTCCACCCCGGCCTGCACGGGGTCGCGCAGGTGGAACTGGACGGTGGTCCCCGGGGCGACGTGGTCGCCCACGGTGATCGCGCCGCGGTCGGCGTCGATCCCGAGGACCCCGCGCAACAGGAAGTCGCCGCTGCCGTAGGCGTCCGCCACCTCGTCGACCACGATGCCGAGCTGCAGTCCCCCCTGCTCGAGCAGCGCCAGATCATCGGCGCTGAGCCCCGACAGCAGCCGGTCGAGGTGGGCGGTCGCGGGCTCCCCGGCGAGGCCGAGCACCGCGTCGGCGTGGGCGTCGGTGACGGTGACGGGCCGGCCGATGGCGCGGCAGGCGGAGGACACGAGCGCGGTCACGGGGACATCGCGCAGGATCACCCCGACCGCACCGTCGCGGTGCACCTGCCCGTCGATGGCGAGCCGGGTCCGGCCCTCGCCGCCGGACACCATGCCACCGAGGATCCGCAGGCCCGGCTGCCGCTCGGCCATCCGGTCGGTCAGCTGCGCGGCCGGGAAGCTGTGCGGGTCTGCCAGGAGCAGGACGACGTCGTCGGGCTCGGTGTCGGGCCAGCCGGCCACGGTGACCCCGCCGCCGGAGGGCCGCAGCGTCCAGGCCCGGAAGGGCTGGACCCACCCGCCCGGCGCCGCGAGCGCCCACACGGCCACGCCCGGGCCCTCCTCCACCTCGCTGCCCTGGGCGACGACCCCGGCGGCCACGGCGCCGAGCAGGGCGCCCGGCTCCAGTCGTGCCTCCACGGCGGCGAGGACGTCACCGAGGTGGTCGACGTGCTGCCCAGTGACGGTGACCAGCACCAGGTCACAGCGCGGGGGGCCGGACGAGGGCACGCCCTCCGGGTCACGAGCCGGCGCCACACCGCCGTCGCCCGGCCCGTACGGCGGCCGCTCGGAGTCCACCCCGGCGGCCAGCTGCGCCGCGACGGCATCTGCGGCCTCCGCAGCCGCCACCCCGGCCTCGGCGGTGGTGGACAGGGCGGCGGCGGTGCGCACGCGGGCTAGCTCAACCGCTGGATCATCAACTGTGCGGCCTCGGAGGGGTTCATCGCCACGGAGATGCCGTACCCCTCGAGGATCTCCTTCTTCTCCGCCGCGGACTCGCCGCCGGGACCGCCCTCCTTGACGATGGCGCCGGCGTGGCCCATCTGCTTGCCCTCAGGCGCCTCGAAACCGGCGATGTAGCCGACGACAGGGGTGTCGGGGATGTTGTCCCGGATCCACTCGCCGGCCAGCTGCTCCTCGGAGCCGCCGATCTCGCCCACGAAGGCGATGGCGTCGGTCTCCGGGTCCGCGGCGAAGGCCTTGATGACGTCGAGGAACTGGGTGCCGATCACCGGGTCGCCG
This sequence comes from Nitriliruptoraceae bacterium, assembly GCA_003565155.1. Taxonomy (GTDB): domain Bacteria; phylum Actinomycetota; class Nitriliruptoria; order Nitriliruptorales; family Nitriliruptoraceae; genus T1Sed10-7. Next base: position 6,101 of record PXDB01000030.1, read on the forward strand.
CCGATGCCGACGCAGGTGGAGATACCGATGCCGGCCTGGGCCAGCTCGTGCATGATCTGGTAGGTCAGGGTGCCGGAGCGGGACACCAGCCCGACCTTTCCGGGCATGGTGATGTCGGCGGGGATGATGCCGACGTTGGCCTTGCCGGGGCTGATCGCGCCGGGGCAGTTCGGGCCGATCAGCCGGACCCCGCCGCGGCGCACGACGGTGTCGTACACCTCGGTCATGTCGTGGACGGGCACGCCCTCGGTGATCGCGATGATGGTGGTGATCCCGGCGGCGTGGGCCTCCAGGATGGCGTCCTTGGTGAAGGGGGCGGGGACCATGACCATGGAGGTGTTGGCCCCGGTGGCCTCCACCGCCTCGGCCACGGTGGTGAAGACCGGGACACCGAGGTCCTCCCAGGTGGTACCGCCCTTCTTGGGGTGGACGCCGGCCACGACCTGGGTGCCGTAGGCCTGGTTCCGCTTCGCGTGGAAGGTGCCCTGGGCTCCGATGCCCTGGACCACGACCCTGGTCTGCTCGTCGACGAAGATGCTCATCCGGTGTTCCTCCTGCGCCGCGGGCGGGCGCGTGGTGTGGCTGGCGTGCCGTCCCGGTTCTCAGGCCTGCTCGGCGGCGTAGCGCACCGCGGTGGCGGCGGCCTCCTGCATCGTGGCGGCGGCGACGACGGAGTCGAGGTTGGCCTCCTCCAGCATCCGACGGCCCTGGTCGGCGTTGGTGCCGTCGAGACGGACCACCAGCTTCTGCGGGAAGGCGCCGAGCCGGTTGGTGGCCTCGATGATCCCGCCGGCCACCTCCTCACCGCGGGTGATCCCGCCGAAGATGTTGATGAACACGCTGTGCACGTTCGGGTCGCGCAGCACCAGGTCGAGGGACTCCGCCATGGCGTCCGCGGACGCACCACCACCGACGTCGAGGAAGTTGGCGGCGCGGCCACCGTTCTGGGCGACGACGTCGAGGGTGGCCATCACCAGCCCCGCACCGTTGCCGAGCACCCCGACGGCGCCGTCGAGCTTCACGTACTGGATCCCCTTGGCCTTCGCTTCGGCCTCCAGGGGGTCGTCGGCGTCGAGGCCGTCGATCTTCCACTCCGCGTACCCGTCGTGGCGGAAGGCGGCGTTGCCGTCGAGGCTCACCTTGGCGTCCAGCGCGATCACCGTGTCATCGGGGCGCCGGATCAGCGGGTTGATCTCCGCCAGCGTCGCGTCCTCCGCGAGGTAGGCGGCGAACAGCCGCACGAGCAGGTCCGCGGCGCTGTCCACCACCTCGGCCGGGAAGCTGGCCTGGGTGACGATCTCCCGGGCGGTCGCGGGATCGAGCCCGTCGGCGGTCTCGTGCGGGGTGAGCGTGCGCTTGACCACCGCGTCCGGGTTGGTGCGGTTCACCTCCTCGATGTCGACGCCGCCCTCGCGGGAGCAGATGACGAGGTGGCCCTTGCCCACCCGGTCGTGCATCACCGAGAGGTAGTACTCCTCCTCGATGTCGGAGGCGGGCTCCACGTAGACGACCTGGACCACGTGACCCTTGATGTCGAGGCCGAGGATGGACTCCGCGTGCGCGCGCGCCTCCTCCACCGAGGTGGCGAGCTTCACGCCCCCCGCCTTGCCGCGGCCACCGGTCTTCACCTGGGCCTTGACGACCACGGCGCTGGAGCCCTCGCCGAGGTGCTGCTCGGCGGCGGCGACGATCTCATCGACGGTGCGGCAGACGCTGCCGACCGGGGGGACGGGCACGCCGTTGCGGCCGAACAGCTGCTTGCCCTGGAACTCGACCAGGTCCATCGGTGCTCCTGTGACGGTGTGGTGTGGGTGGGGAGAGACGGGGCGAGGTACGAGGTGCGGGTCACCGGGGGCAGGAAGCGCCGGTCCGCGACCCCCGCGGCTGACCGGTGCAGTGCGGCGGGGGGGCGACCCCCGGCGGTCCGACGGCGACCACCTAGACGCGCTCGGGGACGTTGGCGGCGACCCAGTCGGTGATCTCACGCATGGGCGTGCCGGGCGTGAAGATCGCGGCGACCCCCTGCGCGGTCAGCTCGGTGACGTCCTGGTCGGGGATGATGCCGCCGCCGAACAGGATCACGTCCTCGGCGCCCTGCTCGCGGAGCAGCTCGAGGACCCGCGGGAAGAGCGTCATGTGGGCGCCGGAGTGGATGGACAGGCCGATGGCCTGGGCGTCCTCCTGCAGGGCGGCCGAGACGATCTGCTCCGGCGTCTGGTGGAGGCCGGTGTAGATGACCTCCATACCGGCGTCCCTGAGCGCCCGGGCGACCACCTTCGCACCGCGATCATGACCATCGAGCCCCGGCTTCGCGACCACGACCCGGATCGACACGGCAGTACCTCCCGTCGCTGACCTCGTACCGGAGGCTAGTCGTCCTGCAGGGGCGCGACGAAGCTGACACGGCGACGGCACCGTCGGCGCGGCCGTTCGCGGACGGAGCAGGGGGCGGCCGTGGGCGGGACAGGGCGCCTGTCGAGGTACCGTCCACGGGTGTGGACGAGGACCGGCGCGCTGCGGAACGACCGGAGTTCGGCCCCTCCGGCTACCTCCCGGAGCGGGCCTCGCAGCGTGCGCGCAAGATCGTGCTCCGGGCGCCGCTCGGCGCCCAGTGGATCGTCGCCTCCCTGGTCGCGGGCGTGGTGGTGGTCATCGCCGGTGTGTGGTTCCTGCTGAGTACCGGCGCCGCACCGGAGGAACCGTGGGTGGCGGTCGCCGAGGTGGAGGAGGTCGGGCGGGCGCTCGAGGTGCCCGACCGCGACGTGTTGCTGGTGGCGGGTGCGGGCCGTATCCGCGCCTTCACCGAGGTCGGTGACGTCGCCTTCTGTGCACAGAGCAACCGGCTGGAGGCCGCGGACGGTCGGGTGTGGAGCCTGACCGGCCGGGGGTTCGCAGGTGCCACCTCGCTCTCGGAGCTGCCGACGACGTTGCACGAGGGGACCGTCTACCTCGATCCCACCACGTCGGTGCCCGGACCGGATCCTCGTCAGGACCCGATGGACCCGGAGTGCTCGTGACGGCCCTGCGGGGGGAGTGTTGCCGCGGGGCGGGCGGCGCGACCCACGCCGCTCCACCGCAGCCGCCGCTGCGGTGGAGCAGCATCCCGAGCGACGCCGGGCTCAGGCGCCGCCGCTGTCGCTGCTGACCTCACCGGTGGTGGCCAGTTCATCGAGTCGCGCGAGGGTCGTCTCCATGCCCTTCAGGTTCTTCCTGGGGAAACCGGCCAACTCCAGCGCCAGCTTGGCCTTCGCGGTGGACCAGTCGAAGGTCTCCACGACCTCGGTGCCGCCCTCGACGTCGCGGAACTCGTAGCGCCAGCGGTGACCGCTCATGTGGCGCCACGCGATGCGCTCGCCCTCCACGAACTCCACGACGGTGTTGGTGATGCGGTAGCTGGCACCCGCCTTCATATCCATACCGAACCTTGCGCCCTCGGAGAGACGCTCGGGGAGCCCCTCACGGCCGCCGGTCACCGTGCCTGAGCCGTCGATGACCGGGTGCATCGAGGGGTCGGCGACGATGTCGAACAGTGCCTGGCGGTCGGCGGCGATCACGCGGCTGGTCGAGACCTTGCGTTCCTTGGCCACAGCGGGACTCCTGGGGGTGGGTTCGTGCCATCGTCGCAGGCTTCGTCGCGTGGACCACGGTCGGTTGGCCGGCCTCCGCCGGCTGACGTCACCTCCTCGTAACCCGGCCACCCCCCGCTGGTCACCTCCGTGAGGCGACGTCGCAAGGTCCGCATGGGACGCTCTGAGCATCCATGCCCGCCGCTATGCCCGCCGCTACGGGCCTGTCCGGGCCTGTCCGGGCCTGTCCGGGCTTGTCCGGGCCTGTCCGGGCTTGTCCGGGCCTGTTCCACACGCCAGCGGCCCTCGGGCAGCACCAACGAGCGAAGGACCGAGCGATGAGTGACCTCGAGCGTCTCGACCCTGCTGCGGGCCGTCGCCGTTCCATCGCCCTCGCGGTGCGCGTCGCGCTCGGTCTCGGGCTGGTCGCCTTCCTCGCCGTCAGCCTGCTCTCACTGGGTTGAGCTCGCCCGTCAGCTCACCCTGACCGAGGACCCCGCCGAAGGTCGGTGCTGCTGTCCTCGGGTCCGCCGGGGTGGCGGGCACGGTGGTGTCTCCAGGGACGCCGGCAGCGGCGCCCACACCGACCTCAGGAGCAACAGCATGCGTGCCACCACCCGGAAGACCATGACGATGCGGTCCGCGACCGCGGCCGCCGCGGCTGCGCTGGCCTTCGGCGTCGTCGCCTGCGATACCGACGACAACGGTGAAACCCCGGACACCGATGTAGAGGAGCAGGTCGACGAGGAGGTCGAGCCGGAAGACGACATGGACGAGGACGTCGAGGACGACCTCGACGACGACATGGACGACATGGACGAGGACGAGGACGTCGACGGCTGAGCCGCGACCCCCACGACCTCGCGATCGCGTAGCGGCACGCCCTCCGGGGCGTGCCGATGCGTGTGTCAGGGCCGCCGGTCAGGCCCGGATGCCCTCGGCGAGCAGCAGCACCCCGAAGAGCAGGAAGGCGCCGGCGGCGACCAGACGGAGGATGTGCTCGTTGAGTTGGCGGCCCACCAGCGTCGCCACCGCGATCGCGATGCCGCTGGCGGCGGTCATCCCGAGGCTCGCGCCGAGCCAGGTCGGCATCGCAGGCTGGGTGCCGGCCAGGGTGAGCGTGGCCAGCATCGTCTTGTCGCCGAACTCCGCGATGAGGAAGGCGAGGGTGACCCCGAGCAGCACCGAGGAGCTGCGGAGCCCTGCGTCCTCGTTCTCCTCCTCGTCGTCGTCCTTGTCCAGCAGGGTCCAGACCCCGAAGCCGAGGAAGATCAGCCCTCCGGCGATGGCCACGGCCCGCTCCGGCAGGGCGGCACCCAACGCCGCACCGAGCAGCGTGGACAGCCCGAGCATGATGAACGCCGCGATGGCGATCCCACCGAGCACCGGCCAGGGCCGGTACCTGGCGGCGAAGGCGATGGCGAGCACCATCGACTTGTCGCCGAGCTCCGCGAGGAACACCAGCCCGAAGCTGGCCAGCAGCGCCTCGATCATCGGACGAGGTCCCCGTTGCCGCGCTCGACGCAGGTCACTCCGCCGCCACTCTCCTGCTCACTGGTCACCGGGCGACTCCTCGTTGCGCACCTGCTGCTGCTCATCAGCCGCGAAGTGCAGCACGTCCGCACCCCGGCCGTCGGACACGGCCGACGACATCGCTGTCGCTGGGCACATCCGGATCGACACCGCACTCGACGGCAACGGCCTCGACGCCCAGCCCGGAGCACGCCGGCTCGCACAGGCCAACTCGGCGCCAACGTCCGCCATCATGCCGCACCTACGAGGAACCGTTCGATCCCCTGGACCAGCGCGTCGGCGAGCGCAGCCTGCCATGCGCGGTCACGCAGTGCCGCGGCGTCGGCGGCGTTGCGCATGTTGCCGGCTTCGAGCAGCACCACCGGGACCTCCGAGAGGTTCAGGGTGGCGAGATCGTTGCGGGCAACGAGCCCCCCGGAACCCACGTAGTTGGCGGGGGACCTCCCGCCTGCGACCAGGGCATCCCGCAGGACCTCCGCGAGTTCGAGGGAGGCAGCCAGCACGGCGGGATCGCTGCCCGACCAGGCCGCAGGATGGATGATGTGGAACCCTCGCGCGTCGACCGCGGCACCATCAGCGTGGATGGAGAGGGTCAGGTCGGCACCCACCCGCTGCCCGATGGTCCCTCTCTCGTCGATGCACGGTCCCACGCCGTCGTCGTCGCTGCGGGTCATGTGCACCTGCGCACCGGCCTCCTCGAGTCCTGTGCGAACCAGTTCGGCGACCTCGAGGTTGAAGGTCGATTCTCGGTAGCCGTCCGGTGTCGCGGTGCCCGTGGTGTTGCAGGCCTTCATGAGACCACCAGCATCGACCTGGCGGTTGATCTCCTCGGGAGCGTCGAAGTTGCCGCCGTTGTGCCCGGGATCGAGCGCGATGACCCTCCCATCGAGCCCGGACGTCGAGGTGGGAGAAGCCCCGTCCGACGGGAGGGAGCCGGCGTCCTCAGGGTCAGGTTGGCCGGTTGCCGTCCCGGGCGCACCCTCGCCCGCCGCCAGGTCACGATCCGGTCGCCGTGGAGGAGCCGGCGGCCGCTGCAGCGTGGTGGAGTCGCCATCGGCCTCCACGCCGGCGCCCTCCTCCTTCGGCGCTTCGGGGGTGTCCGCTGCGGACTCCTCGCCTGCCTCCTGCACCTGACGATCCGTCGGAGGGGCATCCCCTACCGCGATGTCCTCTGCACCACCACCGCACGAGACCAGCAGCCCGACGACAGCAGCGAGGAGGAGGCTGACCGTGCGCCCACTGCGACGAACACGCCGTGCGGCGTTCATGGCGCGTAGACGGCGTCGTAGCCCCCGATGACCCCGTCCCTACCGTTGAGGAAGGCGGCGACGCCGTCGAACACGGTCTGGCAGGGGATGCCGTTCTGAGCGGCGTCCATGCGGTCCGGCATGCCCTCATCGAACCAGTAGGCGACAGCAGCCATCGGCAGCGCCCACACCAGGTCGTCCCGCTCCGACTGCGCCGCGATATCGCGACAGAGGTGGTCACCCGGGCCCATGATGCGGCGCACCTGCGTTGCGGAGGACACCGGCGCGGGCCGACCGGTCGCTCCACGGAATCCCCCACCGTCGTCCACGACCAACAACGACACCTCGACGTCGCCCGCTGACCCGTCCATGGGACTGCCGATGCAGGTGGGGTTACTGCCGCGCCGAAAGCCCCGCCCTGTGCACAGCAACTGCTGCGCGGGAACTCCGGCGCGTGCGGTGAACTCCGCAGCTGCCCGGGTCACCGGCCCATCCGCCTCCGCGGACCACTCCGCCCCGTCGAAGGTCAGGCGGATCTCCGGGCGGCGGTTATCGACGAGCGGATCCGCACGGTCGTCCGAGAACGTCAGTGAGGAAACGCCCCGTGGTGGTGCCAGCAGCGCGAGCTCGATCCCACCGTCGTGGACGCCGATGGCCTCGATCTCTCCCTGCTCGACGACCTCCCATGCGCCATCACGGACCGGTACCGCCAGTTGCGGCGGCTCCAGGGGTGTCGCCCCACGTTCGGGGTCATCGGTCAGTACCCCGACCGCGGGCACTTCACCCGCACCATCGGGTCGTGCGACGGCCAGCACGACCACGATCTCGTCCGTGCTGTCGCCGGTGACGTCACCGCGCACCGTGAGGTCCCACATCCGACGAACCCGACGGCCGTCCTCGAGGACGCCCTCACCCCCGGTGAGTTCGACCGTCACAGGACCGTTGCCGTGGTCGACGCGGAGCTCGGTGTTGTCGAGGTCCACCTGACTCAGCGGTGGTCCCCTGTCCTCCGCCGTCTCCGACAGCGTGGTATCGGGTTCGGACTCATCCTCCCCGGGCTCGGCTCCCTCGGTGGTCTGCGTCTGCTCATCTCCCGCCAGGGTCTGCTCATCACCACCGAACGGTGACAGCACGACGAGCGCCGCGATGCCCGCACCGATGACCAGGACCGCGAGACCCCCGACCAGCAGCCAGAGGCGTCCCGCACCACCCGAGCTCTCCTGCAGGACTCCAGTCCCACCACCAGCACCGGCTTGGGTGGTCGCTGACGCCCCGGGTGCAGGTATCGCGCGGACGTGTTGTGTCCAGGCCGTGCCGTCCCAGTACCGCTGCTGCCCGTGGTGGGAAGGATCGATGTACCAGCCCGCTGGCCACTGACCCACGCACCACCCCCTGCTGCCCGGCCCTCGTGTCGCGAACCGAGACTATCGACCGGTGGGCTCCCGAGGCGGAGCCGCACCGACACCGTGACCGACGTGGGTCCGGGTGAGCGCGCTGATGCGCATGGCCAGGCCCGCAGGGGTGGGAGCGCCCAGGGACACATGCCTCCGACGGACGTGGCACGCGGCCACCCCTGCTCTCCGTGGCCTGGGCAGAGGACCTCACGCCTTCACCAGCGGCGCGTAGGCCAGCATGAGGTGCTTGCGCCCCTCGTCGACGAAGTCGACCGTGGCCTCGGCCCGCTCGCCCTCCCCCGCCAGCGCGGTGATCCGGCCGGAACCGAACCGGGGGTGGATCACGTCATCGCCGACGTGGAACTCCGCTCCACCGATCTCCAGGACCTCGCGGTCGCGGGCACGCCGCGCCGGGGAGCGACCGATACCGGAGCCGCGCTCCTCCACCAACGCCGGTGGGAGCTGGTCCAGGAACCGTGAGGGTGGGTTGAAGTTGGTCCCGCCCCACAGGGTGCGGTGCTCGGCGTGGCTCAGGTAGAGCTGATCCTGGGCGCGGGTCATGCCGACGTAGGCGAGGCGACGTTCCTCCTCGAGCTGCTCGGGCTCGGAGAGCGAGCGCACATGGGGGAACACCCCGTCCTCCATCCCGACGAGGAACACCACGGGGAACTCGAGGCCCTTCGCGGTGTGCAGGGTCATGAGCGTGACACGGCCCTCCTCCCCGGAGGGCTGGGCGTCACCGGCGCCGGAGCCACCCGTGCCGGCCTCACCGGTCACCCCCGCCGTGGCGTCCGCACCCACCCCACCAGCCGCCGAGGTGGCGAGCTGGTCCTGGTCGCTGACCAGCGTCACCGACTCGAGGAAGGTGGCCAGTCCCTGCGGGCCAGCAGGCTGCCCGCCACGCTCCGCCACCTCCGCAGCCACCGAGCGCAGCTCCTGGAGGTTCTCGATCCGGCCGACGGCCTCCACGGTGCGCTCCGCCTCGAGCTCGGCGAGGTAGCCGGTGCGGTCCATGATCAGCTGCAGCAGGTCGGCGGTGGACAGGTCGTGCTCGAGCGCGGTCCGGAGCCCATCGAGCAGGTCCACGAACCGGGTCACGGCCGCCACCGCACGCGCGCCCAGGCCCTGCACCACCTCGACGTCGCGGCAGGCGGCCAGGAAGCTGATGCCCTCGCGGCGGGCGTGCCAGTCGAGCGCCTCGATGGTGCGGTCGCCGATACCTCGGCGTGGGGTGTTGATGATGCGGCGGGCGGAGACGTCGTCGTCGGGGTTGGCGAGCAGGCGGGCGTAGGCGAGGACGTCCTTGATCTCCTTGCGCTCGTAGAAGCGCACCCCGCCGATCACCCGGTACGGCAGCCCGACGCGGATGAACACGTCCTCGAGCACCCGGGACTGGGCGTTGGTGCGGTAGAAGACGGCGATGTCGTCGAAGCTGACGCCCTGCGCGCGCAGCTGCTCGGCCTGCTCGGCGACGAAGGCGGCCTCGTCGTGCTCGTCGTCGGCGTGATAGCGCACCACGGGCTGGCCGATGCCGCGGTCGGTCCACAGCTCCGCGCGGCGGCTGACCGCGCCCGGGGCGATGACCGCGTTGGCGGTGTCCAGGATCGTCTGGGTGGAGCGGTAGTTGCGGTCCAGCACGACCACCTCGGCGTCGGGGTGGTCGCGCTCGAAGTCGAGGATGTTCCGGATCGTGGCACCGCGGAAGCTGTAGACGCCCTGCTGGGGGTCGCCGACGACCATGACGTTGCGGTGGGCGCCGGAGAGCAGCTCGACGAGGTGGTACTGCGCGCGGTTGGTGTCCTGGTACTCGTCGACCATCAGGTGGCTGAAGCGGCGCTGGTAGTGCTCGAGGACGGGGTCGAAGAGCTGGAGCAGGGTGACCGTCTTGACGATGAGGTCGTCGAAGTCCAGGGCGTTGGCGCGGAAGAGGCGGTCCTCGTAGGCCTGGTAGACCTCGGCGATCTGGATCTCCGGCCAGGCGTTGGCCTGGGCCTTGTAGGCCTCGAAGTCGATCAGCTGGTCCTTGGCGTTCGAGATGGCGGTCTGGATCGCGCGGGGGCTGAGGCGCTTGTCGTCGACGCCGGCATCCTTGGCGAGCTGGGCGATCAGCCGGCCGGAGTCCTGGGCGTCGTAGATCGTGAAGGAGCTCTTGTAGCCGAGCCGGGTCAGCTCGCGGCGCAGGATGCGCACGCACGCTTTGTGGAAGGTGGTCACCCACATCCGCTCGCCGAGCCGCTGACCCAGCAGGCCGCCCACACGCTCGGCCATCTCCCCGGCGGCCTTGTTGGTGAAGGTGATCGCGAGCACCTCGAAGGGGCTGACCCAGTGGTCGCGCACCAGGTGGGCGAGGCGGTGGGTGAGCACCCGGGTCTTGCCGGAGCCAGCACCGGCGACCACCAGGACCGGGCCCTCGGTGGCCGCGACCGCCGCACGCTGGGCGTCGTTGAGCCCGGCCAGCAGGGGCGAGTCGGCGGCGGCGGAGGTGGGCACGGCGGGGCCTCGTCGGGTGGTCGCGGGCGGGTCGCGCGGACGGACATCGTGCGTGGCGCGCGGCCCGTGGCGCGGAGTGCCGGTGAGCCTACTGAGCCCCTCCGACGCCCCGATCCCGCCGGCGGTGGTTCGGACCGGCCACCTTCCGCGGTCAGCCGAGGACGACCGCCAAGGTGGCCACGCTCGCGACCATCGTCGCCGTCATGGTCGCGGTCATCGCGGCCAGGGCCCGGGTCTGGGTCGTCACCGCAGCCTGGATCTCCGAACGGAACACCGCGGTCAGCTCCGCACGCAGCGCGTCCATCTTGGCGTCAACGGTCTCGAAGCGTTCCTCGAGCCGCGCGATGTCCGCCGTCGTCGCAAGATCGGTCGACGGTGGCGGCAGCAGTTCGAAGAGGGTCACCGCGTCCTCCTCGCCGACCAGGTCGGCGACGCTGCGGAAGAGCGAAGCGCGTCGTGCCTCGTCCACCGCCATCGTCACACCTCCCGCTCCCTGCGGCAACCCTCACCTGCGCCACAACCTACGTGGCGTAGGTACCGAGGTGGTGGCGGGTCCGGCAGGAGCTGTGGATGACACCGCCGTGACGCGTGAGGCGCTGCTGCTGGCTGCCGCGACCGTCGGGCCCCGTCGCAGGGCGCCGTGGCCGATCGCAGCCGTTGCTCGCGCACCGCGGCAGGCAGGGTGCCTGCCGCGGTGCGCGAGGAACCGTTCGGGCCTCAGCTCACGAAGCGGATGGTCAGTGGGTAGCGGTACCCCTCGCCGTTGGAGGCCTTCACCGCGCCGATGATCGGCAGCACGATCCAGGCGGCCACGGCCAGGACGGCAAGGACCCCGAGGAACACCAGGCCGATGCCGAGGGTCACGACGCCCACGATGACGGCTGGGATCGCCAGGACGACCGAGAGCACCAGCACGAGCAGCACGGTGAGTTGGAAGTTCAGGGCCTCCTTCGTGTGGTGATCGGTGAAGGGGTGCTCGTCACGCTTGAACAGCCACACCAGCAGCGGGCCGACGAACCCGAACACCGCAGCGGTACTCAGACCCACGATCAGGCCACCGAGGTGGGCGCCGATCGACCAGCCGCGCAGCTCGTTCCCCAGGCCGGAAGGGTGCGGCCGGGGCGCCTGCCACCCGCCGGAGCCGGGGGAGCCGGCGGCCGGTGGTGGCGGGATCGCGCCGCTGCCGCCAGCGCCACCGACACCCTGAGCGGCACCACCCGGCTGCCAGGACTGGCCCGACTGGCCAGGTCGCCCCGACCAGCCGGGCTGGCCGGACTGGCCGGGCTGGCCGGACTGGCCGGACTGGCCCGACCCGCCGGGAGCCTCAGCCGACCCGTGCGTTGATCCGGTGTTGGGGTCCGGCGGGGAGCCGGCGGCGGAGCCCGGCGCAGATCCGGCGTCACCCGGGGAGTGCAGAGCGGTCCCACACAGCTGACAGGTGACGGCGGCGGTGTCGGCGATGGCGCCGCAGGTCGGGCACGTCATGGTCGTTCCTCCTGGGAGCACCGGGGCCGGCATCGGCAGTGGCCGGCCAGCAGGCCGGTGCGGGTATCGAGGACGATGGTGGCACCCGCCGGGGACCGTCACCATCGGGGACCCCCCGCAGACGACCCTGACTCCCTCCGAGGTCCCCGGGGTACCCCAGGATGCCCCGAGGTGCCCGTCGCCGGGATGCAGCCCCGGGCGGGCGCGGGCGCACGCGTGGACCGGTCACCGGGTGTGGTACGGCGACCGGCCTCGCGGCGCACGCGCCGGGTGCCGACCGACGTCCGCGTCAGTACCGGAAGGGCCAGGCCATGAAGTAGAACTTGATCCGCAGCCAGATGCCGTAGAGGCCGAAGGGCTCCACGATCAGGAAGATCGCCACCAGGATCGCCTGGAAGGAGGTGCGCCGCTGGGCACTGGACAGCTCACTGAGCAGCGGAAGCTCACCGAGCAGCGCATCCGCCAACTGTCCCAGCACCACGAAGGCCACCGCACCGAGCACCGCCCCGACCACGGTCCCGATCCCGCCGATCACGATGATGGCGATGAACTCGATGGAGATGATGAGGTTGACCGTGGCGTCGATGGTCAGGAACTGCGCCTCCCACCCGAACATCGCCCCGGCCACCCCGGCGAGGAAGGAGGAGACCCCGAAGGCCACGTACTTGGTCCGCGCGACGTCCACCCCCATCACCGCGGCGGCCACGTCCCGGTCGCGCACCGCGGCCATCGCCCGGCCGGTGTGGGAACGGCGCAGGTTGGTGGCGAACAGCACCGCGATCACCGCGAGCACCAGGAAGATGTAGAACTTCTGGATCGCGGCGCTCAGCGGCGTGCCCAGGATCTCCGTCTGTGCGGCGGAGACCACGGGCCCATCGAACCACCACAGCATCGGCACGCTGATGCCCGACAGACCGCCGGTCCACTCCGGGAACGACCGCAGCACGTGGGCGACCAGGAACACCAGCCCCAGCGTGACGATGGCGAGGTAGAGGCCGCGCAGCCGCAGCGCGAAGGGTCCGACCGCGAGCCCGACCGCCGCGGAGAGCAGTCCGGCCGCGGGGATCACCAGCCAGAAGGGGATCCCGAACTCACCTCCGAGGATCGCCGCGGTGTAGCCGCCGATGCCGATGAAGGCGGCGTGCCCGAGCGAGATCTGCCCGGTGAACCCGGTCAGGATCATCAGCCCCACCGCACCGACGACGAAGACCAGGATCTCGGTGCCCAGCGTGAGCCACAGCGACGAGGCGCGCAGCGGGTAGACCAGCACCGCCAGCACCAGCAGCGCGGTGCCGGCCTGGCGCCACCTCGACGCGAACAGGCGCAGGTCGTCCTCGTAGCGGACGGAGAGCGGCTTGGTCGGCATCTACACGCGCTCCACTTCATGGGTCCCGAACAGCCCGTAGGGCTTGAACATCAGGAACCCGATCATCACCACGTAGGGGAACACCTGGTGGAAGTTGTTCCCGAAGGTGCCGAGCAGCGGGTTGACGTAGCCCTGGGCGAGCAGCTGCACCACCCCCAGCGCGAACCCTCCGATGACCGCCCCCAGCGGTGACTCCAGCCCGCCGATCAGCACCGCCGGGAAGGCCACCAGCGCGATCAACCAGATGTTGCCGTCCACGATGCGCGGGAACATCCCGAGGAACACCCCGGCCAGCGCCGCCAGGGAGCCGGCCAGGAACCAGGAGAAGCCGAACACCCGCCCGACGGGGATCCCGAGCCCGAGCGCCACCTCCTGGTCGGAGGCGGTGGCCCGCATCCCGACCCCGATCCGGCTGCGCTGGAAGAGCAGGTAGAAGCCGATCAGCACCACCGCGGTGGCCACGATCGCCGCCACGGAGTTGAACAGCACCCGTGCACCGAGGATCTCCATGACCCCGGTGTTGTCCCAGGGCGTGGGCATCCCGCGCTCGGTGCCACCCCAGATCAGGTTGATCGCCACCCGCATCAGGGCGCCCACGAAGATGGTGACGATCACGGTGACGAACACCGGCCGCCCGATCATCGGGCGCAGCACCGAGCGTTCCACCCCCATGCCCACCGCACCCGTGACCACCATGGTGATGAGCAGGGCCACGATCCACCACACCCCGCCGCGGACCAGCGAGATCATGAGGAACGCACCCAGCATCACGAACTCGCCGTGGGCGAAGTTGAACACCTGCGACGACCGGTAGATCACGACGAAGCCGAGCGCCACCAGGGCGTAGATCGACCCGAGGGCGAGCCCGGAGAACAGCAGCTGGAGGAAGGTCTGCACGGTCAGTACATCTCCTCGATCAGGTCGGCGTAGCGGTCGTAGAACGCCGTGCGCCGGACCTTCTGGGTGGCGGTGAGCTCCTCGTCGTCCTGGTGGAGCTCCTTGGGCAGCAGACGGAAGGCGCGGACCTGCTCGACCCGGGCGAGGTGCTCGTTGCAGCGCCGCACCTCGGCGTCGATCAGCTCGACCACCTCGGGCTTGAGGGTCAGATCATGGAAGGAGGTGTAGGCGATGCCCTTGCGCGACGCCCAGTCCCCGACGTTCTCGCCATCGATCTGGATCAGGGCGGAGATGAACTTGCGACCGTCCCCGATGGCCACGCACTCCTTGATGTAGGGCGAGGTCTTCATCTGGTTCTCGATCTGTTCCGGGGAGAGGTTCTTCCCCCCGGCGGTGATGATGATGTCCTTGATGCGACCGGTGATCGACAGGTAGCCGTCCTCGTCGATGACCCCGACGTCGCCGGTGTGCAGCCAGCCGTCCTCGTCGACGGTCTCGGCCGTCGCCTCCTCGTTGTGGAGGTAGCCGACGAACACCTGCGGGCCGCGGACCAGCACCTCGTCGCCCCGGCCGAGCACGCACTCCACCCCGGGGATCACCTGCCCGACCGTGCCGATCCTGGCGGCGCCCGGGGGGTTGGCGTGGCTGACCCCGGCGCACTCGGTCTGGCCGAAGCCCTCCGAGATCTCCACCCCGATGCCGTGGAACCACCGCAGCAGCTCGGGCGCGACGGGCGCCGCCCCGGAGACGGGGAACCAGCAGCGCCGCAGTCCCAGGCGTTCCTGCAGGGCGCGGAAGACCAGCAGGTCGAACACCTTCCACACCAGGTGGTCGATGGGGTTCCAGCCCTTGCCGGCCTGCTTCTTGGCTGAGAGCCGCTGCCCCTGGGTCACCCCCGCTTTGCACAGCCACTGCTTCAGCCGCGAGGAGTCACCGACCTTGACCAGGATCGTCGAGTGCATCTTCTCCCAGATGCGCGGCACCCCGACGAACACCGTGGGCGAGACCTCTCGGAGATCCTCGGCCACCGTGTCGATGGACTCCCCGAAGTGCACCACCGCCCCGGTCGCCAGCGGCAGGTAGAGGGTGAAGATCTTCTCCGCCACGTGGCACAGCGGCAGGTAGCTGAGGACCTGCTCGCTACCCGAGTAGCCGAAGGCCTCCACACCGGCGTCGGCGGAGGCGGTGACGTTGCGTGAGGAGAGCATCGCGCCCTTCGGCGGACCCGTGGTGCCCGAGGTGTAGACGATCATCGCCGGTTCGTCCGGGTCGATGGCCGCGATGCGCTCCAGGACCTCGGCGCGACGCTGGTCCAGTTGCGCCATGCCGCGCTCGAGGAACCCCTGCCAGGTCTCAAGACGCGGGTCGGGGTAGCCGCGGGTACCCCGCGGGTCGACGACCACAACGGTGCGCACCGTCGGGGTCTGGTCGGCGATGGCCACGACCTTGTCGACCTGCTCCTGGTCCTCGCAGACCACCAGCACCGACTCCGAGTGGGAGAGGATGTAGGCCACCTCGGGTTCGGGGTTGGTGGGGTACACCCCGACCGACCGCGCACCGATCGCCTGGGCCGCGAGGTCGGCGAACACCCACTCCTCGCGGTTCTCGCTGAGGATCGCGACGTGGTCACCCCGCTGCACGCCGGCATCGAGCATGGAGATGGCGGCGGCCAGCACGTGGTCGAGGTAGCTGGACCAGCTGCGCTCCTCCCACACCCCGAGCCGCTTCTCGCGCAGGGCGGGGTCGTCGCCGCGGTCGTTGGCGAGGTGGACGAGACGGCCGGGCAGGGAGTCGCGGTGCACGCGCTGCACCAGCTCGGCGAGGTTCGCGGTCAGGGTTGCGCTCATGTCTCAGACCTCCGCGCCGGAACCGAGGTAGGCCCGGATGACCTCCGGGTCCTTCTGCACGTCCTCGGGCAGGCCCTCGGCGATCTTGCTGCCGAAGTCCAGCACCGTGACGCGGTCGGCGAGGTCCATGACCACGCCCATGTCGTGCTCCACGAGGATCTGGGTCACGCCCAACTCCTCCTTGATGTCGAGGATGTAGCGGGCGACATCCTCGGTCTCCTCCTGGTTCATCCCGGCCGCCGGCTCGTCGAGCAGCAGCAGCGTCGGCTCCATGACCAGTGCGCGACCGAGCTCGATGCGCTTCTGGACCCCGTAGGCAAGGAAGGAGGCGGGCATGTCGCGGTAGCGCTCGAGGTTGAGGAACTCGATGACCTCCTCGACCTTGGCGCGGTTGGCGACCTCCTCACGCTTGGCGCGCCCGACGAAGAGCCCGTCGGCCAGCCACCGTGTCCGGTAGTGGATGTGGCGGCCGACCAGGAGGTTCTCCAGCGTGGTGAGCATCGGGAACAGCTCGACGTTCTGGAAGGTGCGGGCGACACCGAGGTTGGTGACCGCATGGGGCTTGAGCCCCGCAACGTCCTTGCCTGCCACCTCGACACGACCGATGCTCGGGCGGTAGACGCCCGAGATGCAGTTGAAGGTGGAGGTCTTGCCCGCACCGTTCGGCCCGATGATGGCGAACAGCTCACCGGGGTAGACCTCGAAGCTGACGTCGTCGATCGCGGTGATACCGGAGAAGGTCAGGGTCACGTCCTCGAACCGCACCAGGGGGTCGCCGGCGTGCGCAGGCGCCGGCCGGGTGGTGGGCGCCGGCTGGGTGTGTTCGCTCTGCGGTGCATCCATCGCGGCTCCGGTCGGTGCGTCGAGGTGGCGCGGGGTGGTGCGCTGGTGCGGGCGTCGAGGGAGAGGTGGCGGGTACGTCGCGGTGGTGGCCCGGGCGCCGGGCCGGTCATGGTGTCGAGGTGGTGGCCCAGGCGCGCGGGACGTGGCCTCAGGACAGCCAGCGCTTCCGGCGCCGGTAGTGCTTGACCTCGCGGTAGTTGCGGCGGCCGTCCCCGCCGACCCCGAGGTAGAACTCCTTGACGTCCTCGTCCTCGCGCAGCTGCTCCGCCGGCCCGTCGTGGACGACCTTGCCGGTCTCCAGGATGTAGCCGTGGTCGGCGATCTGGAGCGCCACCGACGCGTTCTGCTCGACCAGGAGCACGCCGATGCCCTCGGCGTTCAGGTCCTTGATGACCTGCGCGACCTCCTCCACCAGCCGCGGCGCGAGCCCCAGGGTCGGCTCGTCCATCAGCAGCATCTTCGGCCGGGCCATCATCGCGCGGGCGACGGCCAGCATCTGCTGCTCGCCACCGGAGAGGTAGCCGGCGGTGCGGTTCCGGCGCTCACCGAGCACCGGGAACCGCTCGTACTGCGCTTCGAGGTCGTCCTTGATGCCGGCATCGCGCCGGGTGAAGGCACCGGAGCGCAGGTTCTCCTCGACCGTGAGGTCGGCGAAGATCCGCCGGCGCTCCATCACGTGGCTGATGCCCCGACGCACGATGGCGTCGGGATCCGGGCCGAACAGGGGCTTGCCGTCGTAGCTTCCCGTGCCCTTGGTCACGTCACCGTTGTGGATGTCGAGCAGGCCCGTGATCGCCCGCAGGAGGGTCGTCTTGCCCGCGCCGTTGGAGCCGAGGAAGGCCACGATCTGGCCGTCCTCGATGGTCAGGCTGATCCCGCGCAGGACCAGGATGACCTTGTTGTAGACCACCTCGAGGTTGTTGATCTCCAGCACGGGCACGGCCTTGTCGTGGTCGCAGCTGCTCGTGGGTACCGGACGACACACGCGCGACCCGGAGGGTCATCCCTCCCGGCCAGTGCGCGAGGCCCGGCCGCTGGGGGTACGTCCGCACCCACCTGCGACCGGGACCTCGGCGTCGCTCACTCGATGCCGGTCCAGCTCTCCGGCGTGGCGAAGTCCGCCAGGATGGTCCAGTCGTCGAGCGCCTCACCCGGCTGCAGGATCCGCGTGTCGGTCAGCGTCACGAAGGGGAAGCTGGTCATGTCGATGGGCTGGGGGTACAGGCCGAAGGCATCGAAGTTGTCGATGGTCCGCAGCGCGTCGTAGAACCCGGAACGCGTGACGTCGCCGGCCTCCAGGGCACGGCCGAAGGCTTCGAAGCCGAGCAGCGCCTGGGTGTAGCTGGCGAGGATGTAGAAGTCCGGCGGGTAGTCGTCGGAACCGAACTCCTCGTAGGCGGCGAGGAAGTCCTCCATCCCCGGCAGGTCCTCACCCCACAGCGGCAGACCCGTGGCCCAGCGGAAGTTCGCGTAGACCGGGGGCGGCAGCACCTCGGGGTCGAAGAAGGCGTCGATCCAGGAGGCGGTCAGCCCGTAGAAGACCGGCTCGTAACCGAGCTGTGCGGCGGTCCCGAGCACCGGACCGGTGGTGGAGGGGAGCACCGCCACGAGGATGTGGGTGGCGCCGGCGTTCTGCAGGGCCTGGACCGGAGCGGTCACATCGGTCTCGCCGGGGGCGACCCCCTCGGCGCCGACCAGTTCGATGCCGTGGAACTCCGCAGCCGACTCCGCGCCTGCCAGGCCGTCTCCGCCGTAGTCGTCGAGCTGGTAGATGACGCCGAAGGCGAGGTCGTCACCGGCCTCCTCGAGCGCGTGGGCGACGGCATGCTCGGCCTCGACCTTGTACGGCGCGCCGATCGGCGGGGTGAACTCGTTGACCGCGAGCTCGCTGGACAACGAGGCCGGGAGCAGGGTGATCTCCTCCGGGGTCGCGAGATCCACCAGCGGCAGGGTGTTGGGCGTGCCGAAGGTGGTGATGAAGAAGAGCACGTCGTCCTTGATGGCGTTGAACTCGGCCACCGACTGCTGCGGGTTGTAACCGTGATCGCGCTCGACCAGCTCCACGGTCCAGCCCTCGGGCAGCAGATCGAGGTCGCCGGCGTTCTGCTGCGCGACGGCCACCCGCTTGCCGACCGCGTAGGGCAGGCCGATGGTCGACGCCGGGCCGGAGGTGTCGTCCAGCGCGCCGACGGTCAGGACCTGGTTCTCCACGTCCACACCGAAGTCGCTCGCGATATCACCGGGGTCGGCGGCATCCTCATCGGGGCCGTCGTCCTCCTCCGGATCGTCGGGATCCTCCGCCTCGTCGATGTCGTCGAGGGTGTCGTCGACTTCCGTCACCTCTTCACCGTTCCCGCAGGCCGCCAGCAGTAGCGACAGTGCGAGCATGGAGGCGGCGACGGCGCGCCAGCGCGGCTGGCGCCGCTTCACGGTCGTTCGCATAGGTACGTCCACTCCCTGCAGCTCACCGCTGCTCCCACCGGTACGCACGGGTGCGCACCACTCCCGCTGTTGCGCCGGACCCCCTCGCGGCCGCCATCCGGACGCCGCGCGGCCACCTGGAACTCCCGGTGGCACCCCTCCCAGGGTGTGGCCAGCGCGCGAACCGTAACCGCACCACTCCCCTCGCGCAAAGGTGAACGCGCCACGTTCATCCGACTCACCTGTAGGAGCCGACGTCGGGGTGGTAGCGGGAGGCCACAGAACCTACGACAGCGGTCGTTCGGGGGCCGGTCCAGCGGCCGCAGGTCGTCGTCGGTCCCGGGTCGCCCACCGCGCCCCCCCGGGTTGCCCACCGCGCCCCCCGGGTTGCCCACCGCGCCCCCCGGGTTGCCCTACGACCCTTCCCCGACCTGTCCGGGGCAACGTCGAGGAGCAACGGCGGGCCCACCGCGCCCCCCGGGTCGCCCACCGCGCCCCCCGGGTTGCCCTACGACCCTTCCCCGACCTGTCCGGGGCAACGTCGAGGAGCAACGGCGGGCCCACGGCGACCGCGTCCAGCACGAGCATCACCGTGACCAGGTTGAGCGCGGTGGACGGGGGAGACGCGCGGCGTCGCTCGGGTGTACGCGGTGGTCCTCCGAGGATGAGCCCGGGAGTGGGCATAGGCCCTCCCGATACGCAACGGCAGTGGCATCCTGCCCCACAAGGTGGCACACCTGGGCTGACGTCACTGCGCGGCGGACGTCAGCGGTAGCCGCGCTCCCCTGGCGACGGCGGTGGAGGCAGGGGCGCGTCGGTGCGCACCGTGCCGGCGTTCAGGGTGGCGAGCCGCTCGACCCGCTCGCGGATCGAGGGGTGGGTGGCGAACCGCCGCGCCATCTTCGCCGCGCCGCCCTGCTGCTCCACGTCGTTGGGCTCCTCGAACCACAGGTGGGCGGTCGCCACCTCGAACTCCTGCAGGTTGGTGTGATCGCTGTCGATGCGGCGCAGGGCGTTGACCATCGACTGGGGATCGCGGAGCAGGTCCGCGGCGGTGGCATCCGCGAGGTACTCCCGCTCCCGCGACACCGCGAACCGGATCACCTGCGCGGCGATCGGCGCGAGGATCACCGCCACCAGCCCCAGGAGCAGGAACACCGCCTGCGCGCCCCCGCCCTGCCCCCCGCGACCCCCACGGCCGCCGCGCATGCCACCGAGGTAGAGGAAGCGGACCAGCACGTCCGCGAGCAGCGCGACCAGGCCGGCGGTGGCCACCGCGAGGGTGACGGTGCGGATGTCGTCGTTCAGGATGTGGGCCACCTCATGGGCGAGCACCGCCCGCAGCTCGTAGCGCGGCAGCCGCTGGATCAAGCCCGTGGTGACCGCGACGTGGCTGTCCTCGAGCGACCGGCCCGTGGCGAAGGCGTTGGGCGCCGGGTCGTCGACCAGGTAGAGCTTCGGCTTGGTGCCCATGATGCCCGCGGCCACGCACACCTCGTCGAAGAGGTTGTGCAGCTCCGGCGCCTCCTCGCGGGTGACCTCCCGGGCCTTGGCGGCGCGCAGTGCCAGGCCGGGACCTGAGCGGGATGCCGCCAGCACGAATATCAGGCCGAGCACGGTGCCGATGGCGGTGATCGCCACCCCGAGCACAGGGTCGAGGACGACCCCGCCGAGCAGCGCACCCGCAACGACCCACACCATCACCGCAACGATGAGGATCGAGCCGATCAGCAGCAACCGGGTCGAGCGCCGGTTCTCGCGCTGGAGCTGGTCGTAGGTGCTGCTGGCCGTGGTCACGCCCTGCTACCCCTCACGCCCCGCGACGCAACCCTGTGACTCACTCGAAGGAGACGTTGGGGGCCTGGCGGACCTCGACGGTCTCCACCTCGAAGTACTCGCGGTCCTCGAAGTTGAACATCCCGGCGATCACCGAGGTGGGGAAGACCTTGCGGGCGGTGTCGTAGTCCCGTACGGAGGCGTTGTAGTGGCCCCGGGAGCCGGCGACCATGTTCTCCGTGTGGGCGAGCTCCTCCTGCAGCTGCCGGAAGTTCTGGTCGGCCTTCAGATCCGGGTAGTTCTCCGTGATCGCCAGCAGCTTGCCGAGCGCCTGGGTGAGCCCGTTCTCCGCCTCGGCCAGCTCGCCGGGAGCCTGGACGCTGATCGCCTTGGCGCGGGCGGCGGTGACCTCCTCGAAGGTCTCGCGCTCATGGGCGGCGTAGCCCTTGACGGTGTTGACCAGGTTCGGGATCAGGTCGTGACGGCGCTGCAGCTGGGTGTCGATCTGGGCCCAGGCCTCGTCGATGCGGACCCGTGAGCGCACCAGCCGGTTGTAACCGGCGACGACCCAGCCGACGACGGCGACGAGCAGGAGCAGCAGGACGAGGGAGAAGGCGAGCACGGGACGACCTCCGCGGTTGACCGACGCGCAGCGGCCGGCCTCGTGACCGCCGCTGCCTTCTGCAAGGCTACTGCCTGGACCCAGCACTGGCGCGGGCTGCTACCCAGCGGTGTTGGTGAGGCGCAGCTTGGACTGCTTGTGCCGGCCCTCCCAGTCCTCCTGGAACACCGCGGTCAGCCCGTGCCGCTCGGCGAGCGCGATCAGGGTCGCGGGCCGGTAGTAGTAGTCCTCGTGCAGGACGTGATGCTCCTTCCCCGCAGTGGCGTTGAAGGTGCAGTCGAACCACCCGTCTTCGCGCAGGATCCTGCCCACGTGGGCGAAACACTCCTCGATCACCTCGATCGGGCAGTGCGAGAACACGCTGTGGGCGTGGATCACGTCGTAGCGGGCGTCAGGTAGCCAGTCGAAGGTGAGGTCCTCCACCAGCCGCAGGCGGGGCTCCTTGGCCTGCAGGCCGCGGTCGACGACGGTGCGGTTGGCGGCCAACAGGATGTCGGGCGAGATGTCGATCCCGTGGTACCGCCCGACGTCGAGGTGGTCGATGAACCGCCATCCGGCGCGCAGGTTCCCGCAGCCGATCTCCAGCAGGTCGTGGTCGGGGCGCAGGCCGTGGTCGACGAGGTAGTCGAACTGCAGCTGCCCCAGCGCGAGCCACCGGGCCTGGTTGGCGCTGCCCACCGCCTTGCGCGGATCGCGCGCGGTGTCGGCACGCATGACCTCGCGGTAGTAGCTGACGTGGTCGCGCTTGCCGGACAACCGGAACCGCAGGTCCCGCCACCACCGGCGCAGGTAGGGACGGACGCGTTCGGGGTGGCGCAGGGCGTAGCGGATCCGGTAGGTGAGGCGGTGACGGGCATCTGCCACGGCGGGTCTCCTGTGGACTGCCAGGATGGCACTGCCATCGGACGGTAGTGGGTACCGAGCCCGCGCTCGGTGGCCGTTCGGCGCCCACGCCGGCAGACCCCCGACGCGGTGCACGCGGCGGGGATCGCCGACGTCGCCCACCGAGCTCGGACGCCGGTCGAGGTAGCGTCCGACCCCGGCGAGGATCGATGCACCACCGGTGGACCGCCCAGCGTCCACCGACGGTCCGGCCAGGGACCACCGACGGACCAGGGACCATGGACGACCACAGTGCGGTGATCACCGGGATCGTGCTGGCGGTCCTGCTCATCGCGCTGGCGCGGGAACGGGTACCGCCGGCCGCCGGGATGCTGGCCGCACTGCTCGTCCTCGTGCTGGCCGGGGTCCTCGACGTGGTGGAGGGCTTCGCCGGGTTCGCGAACCCCGCGACCCTGACCGTGGCGGCGTTGTTCGTCGTCGCGCGGGCGCTGCGGGAGCACACCGACCTCGAAGGGTTGCTCACCGGGGTACTCCGTGGCGCGGCCAGCGAGCGGGGTCGCCTCCTACGGCTGACCGCGCCCACGGCGGGGCTGTCCGCCGCCATGGCCAACACCCCACTGGTGGCAGCGGCCGCCCCGGTGGTGCGGACCTGGGCCGAGCGGTCCGGCCGATCACCCTCGCGCTACCTCATGCCCCTGTCCTTCGCCGCGATCCTCGGCGGGATGCTGACCACGATCGGCACGTCCCCGACGCTGCTGGTGTCGGGCCTGGTGGAACAGCAGACCGGCACGCCGTTCGGCCTGTTCGAGATCACCCCCGTCAGCCTCCCGGTGGTGGTGGTTGCACTGGCGGTCCTCTGCCTGGCAGGCCCGCGTCTGCTGCCCGAACGCAGCAGCAGCGAACAGTTGGTCCTGGCGGATGAGCGGGCCTACACCCTGCCACTCACGGTGGTCCCCGGGGGCGAGGTGGACGGGCGCTCGGTGGCCGAGGCCGGGCTGCGTGAGCTGGAGAGTGCGTTCCTGGCACGCGTCCACCGGGGGGACGTCGAGATCGCCCCGGTCGGCCCCGACGAGGTGCTGCGCGGTCACGACGTGCTCGTGCTGGTCGGCGAGGTCGCGGACGTGACCGACCTCGCGGAGCGCGCGGGCCTGCAACTGGCCGACACCACCCAGGTCCATCTGCTGGACGGCGGGCAGCACGACCGGTACGAGGTGGTCCTCGACCGGGCCAGCCCGCTCGCCGGCCGCACCCTGAAGGACATGAGCTTCCGCGGCCGCTACGACGCTGCGGTCCTGGCGTTGCACCGGGGCGGGAGCCGGGTCCACCACCGGCTGGGTACCGAGGTGCTCGAACCGGGGGACTCGCTGCTGGTACAGGCCGCACCCGGTTTCGACGAGCGTTGGCGGGATCGTGGTGACTTCGCGGTGGTCGTGCCCCTCGACGGCGCCGCCCGGACACGGTCACCACGGCGGTGGTTCGTGCTCAGCGTCCTGCTGGCCATGCTGGTCGTCGCGGGCGTCGGAGCACTGCCGATCCTGACGACGGTCCTGCTGGCGTGCGCTGCGCTGGTGGCCACCCGCACCATCAGCTTCCACGCCGCGAAGACCGCCATCGACCTCGACGTGGTGCTGATCCTGGCCGCAGCCATCGGTCTGGGGGCCGCGGTCACCGGCTCCGGCCTGGCCACGGCGATCACCCAGGTGCTGGTAGGCGTGGTCGCCGGCCAGGGGACCGCCGCGCTGGCTCTGGCACTCCTCACCGTGGTGGTCACGACCCTGGTGCTGACCGAGCTGATCACCAACATCGCCGCAGCCGCACTGATGACGCCGATCGCCCTGGACCTCGCCGTGCAGTTGGACGGCGATCCCCGGCGGATGGCCATCGCCGTGGCCATCGCCGCGTCCGCATCCTTCCTGACCCCGATCGGCTACCAGACCAACACCATCGTGTACGGCCTCGGTGGCTACCGGTTCGGTGACTACTGGCGGATGGGGCTGCCGCTGAGCGTCGCGGTGACGGTGACGACCGTGACGGTGCTGACCCTCACCGGCTGAGCGGCGATCCCGGGGCTGCACCGATGAGCGGGGCGCCCTCGTTCGCCATCCAACTCACTCCCACTCGATGGTGCCGGGGGGCTTGGAGGTGATGTCGAGCGCCACCCGGTTGACGCCGGCCACCTCGTTGGTGATCCGGGTGGAGATCCGGGCCAGGACATCGTCCGGCACCCGCGACCAGTCCGCGGTCATGGCGTCCTCGCTGGAGACCGGCCGCAGCACGATGGGGTGACCGTAGGTCCGCCCGTCGCCCTGGACCCCCACGGAGCGCACGTCAGCGAGCAGCACGACGGGGCACTGCCAGATGGTGCGATCCAGCCCGGCGGCCGTCAGCTCCGCACGGGCGATGGCGTCGGCGGCACGCAGCACCTCCAGCCGGTCGCGCGTCACCTCGCCGACCACCCGGATGGCGAGCCCCGGTCCGGGGAACGGCTGTCGCTGGACGATGGCCTCGGGCAGACCCAGCTGCTGACCGACCCGGCGGACCTCGTCCTTGAACAGGGTCCTGAGCGGCTCCACCAGCTCGAACGCCAGGTCATCGGGCAGCCCGCCGACGTTGTGGTGGCTCTTGATGTTGGCGGCGCCGCTGCCACCGCCGGACTCCACCACGTCCGGGTAGAGGGTGCCCTGCACGAGCAGCTCCACGTCGCCGCCGTGCGCGTCCACGATGTCACGCGCCGCCCCCTCGAACACCCGGATGAACTCACGGCCGATGATCCGCCGCTTCTCCTCCGGGTCGACCACCCCGGCCAGGGCGTCGAGGAAGCGGTCGGCGGCGTCGACCACGACCAACCGCACCCCGGTGGCGTCGACGAAGTCGCGTTCCACCTGCTCGGCCTCGCCAGCCCGCAGCAACCCGTGGTCGACGAACACGCAGGTGAGCTGCTCGCCGATGGCGCGCTGCACGAGCGCGGCGGCGACGGCGGAGTCCACCCCGCCCGACAGCCCGCAGATCGCCCGGCGCCCCCCCACCTGCTCCCGGATGCGTACGACCTGCTCCTCGATCACGTTGGCGGTGGTCCAGGTGGGCCGGCAGCCGGCGATCTCGTACAGGAAGTGCTCGAGCATCGCCTGCCCGTGCTCGGTGTGAAGGACCTCGGGGTGGAACTGGACCCCGGCAAGCCGCCGGTCGAGGTCCTCGAAAGCGGCCACGGGCGTGATATCGGTGGCGGCGGTCACCTCGAACCCGGCGGGCGCGGCCGTGACCTGGTCCCCGTGGGACATCCACACCGTCTGATCCGTGGGCAGGCCGTGGAACAGCGTGGTGTCGGGGGCGGTCACCGACAGGCGTGTGTGGCCGTACTCCCCCACCCCGGTGTGTTCGACGGTCCCACCGAGGGTGGTGGTCATCAGCTGGAAGCCGTAGCAGATCCCGAACACCGGGATCCCGGCCGCGAGGATCGCGGGGTCGAGGGCGGGAGCACCCTCGGCGTACACCGATGCAGGCCCTCCCGAGAGCAGGATGGCCGCGGGGCGACGGGCGAGGAGTTCCTCGGCGGTGATGTCGTGGGGCACGATCTCCGAGTAGACCCGGGCTTCGCGGACACGCCGGGCGATCAGCTGGGCGTACTGGGCGCCGAGGTCGACGACGACCACCACCTCGCTGTCGGCCGGCCCGCTCTGCGGGGTCGGCGCGGCGCTCACCGGCTCCCCCGCACCATCAGCTCCGCGTCGCGGAGCAGGGACAGGGACTCGTACCCCGTCACGCCCATCGCGCGGCGCAGTCCCCCGATCAGGTTCACGGTGCCATCGTCGCGGTGGGCGGGGCCGTGGAGGATCACCTCCATCGGCCCGAGGGTCTCCACCCGGGCGTAGCGACCCCTGGGCAGCTCGTGGTGCGCGGCGGACAAGCCCCAGTTGGCACCGCGGCCCGGGGCCTCCTCAGCGGCCGCCAGCGCCCGTCCGAGCATGACCGCGTCCGCGCCGCAGGCGATGGCCTTGGCGAGGTCGCCCCCGGTGGTGATCCCGCCGGCGGCGATGACGTGGACGTAGCGACCGGACTCGTCGAGGTAGCGGGTGCGGGCGTGCGCCACCTCCGCGATAGCGGTGGCCAGGGGGACCCCGATCCCGAGCGCCTCGGGGGTGGTGGAGACGCTGGAGGCCCCGCCGCCCACGAGCACACCCACGGCGCCGGTACGCATCAGGTGGATCGCGCTCTTGGCGGAGGAGACGTTGCCGACCACCACCGGGATGTCGTAGCGGGCGGTGAAGGAGCGCAGGTCCAGGGGGGTCGCCTCCCCGTGGCCGACGTGCTGGGCGGTGACGGTGACCCCGTGGATGACCAGCAGGTCCAGGCCGGCCTCCAGCGCGGCCCCGTGCCACCGCTCGACCTTCTGCGGGGTGAGGCTGGCGGCGACGAAGCCGGTCCGTGCCCGCAGCTGCGTGATCCGTCGCCCGATCAGCTCGGCCTTGACGGGCTCGGCGTACAGCTGCTGGAGGCGGACCGTGGTGTCAGGGCCGGGCTGCAGGGTCGCGATCTCCGCGAGCACGTCCTCCGGGTCCTCGTAGCGGGTCCACAGGCCCTCGAGGTTGAGGACACCGAGGCCGCCCAGATCAGCCAGCAACGCCGCGGTGTCCGGCGAGGTGACCGCGTCGAGGGGGGCGCCGAGGACCGGCGCGGCGAGTTCGTGGTGATCGAGCCGCCAGGACACGTCGACGAGCCCGCGGTCCCGGGTGCGCTTGCTGGGGACCAGAGAGAGCTCGTCGAGGGTGTAGCCGACGCGCGCCTGGCGGGCTCCGCCGATGGTGATCCGCTGCACGCCGTCCTCCGCCCTCGTCGACGCCCGAGCAGCGTAGTGGCCACCCGTCCCCGCCACCGCGACGACGATCCGGACCTGCTCAGCACCCGCGCTCGACCGGCACCGCACGGGGGTCGAGCAGGTCCGCCGCCTCGCGTTCGAGCACCGCGAGCTCCTCTGACGGCACCAACCCGACGTGCTTGCCGACGTTGCGCCGCGACCGCTCGGGCCGGAAGCACCGCTCCTCGAGGAGCGTGCCGGACAGGCCGACGTGCGCCTCGAGCGCCGCGATGGTCCGCTCTGGCTCCAGCACCAGGTCCTCGAAAGCGAACCGCAGCACCCGGTGTCCGAGCTGCTCCAGCCGGGACACCTGCCGTGTCGCCTGGTCGAGATGGCGGCGCGCGGTGCGGGCGAAGGCGGCTGGATCGCGGTTCGGTGAGCGGCGGCCCGGTTCGTCCAGGACCCCGCGCGCCTCGGCGAAACGGTCCCGTGGGTCGCGGTGCACCAGGACGAAGCTGCTCGGCGGCAGGTAGACGGCCTGGTCGAGGTGCCACCCGGTGACCACCTGGTCGATCAGCAGCCACTCGGCGTCGTTGTCGGTCGCCGCGGCGTCCAGAGCCCGTTGCAGGGTCGAGCGTGCGTGGGACCGGAGGTCGTCGACGTGCAGCGGCCCGGCGTCCACGCGCTCGACCAGGGTCAGGAACCCCTGCATGCAGGCGGCGAGGTAGCCCGCCGTGCGGTCGGGATCACCCAGCAGCCGCCGGCTGTTGGCGTTGACCACCTCCCACTTGTCGTAGACCCCCGACGGGGTGTCGGTGAGCTTGCGACCCACGATGTGGAGGTAGTGGTCCACCAGGTCGGCGGGCTGCAGCCCGCCCGCGGCCGCGAGCCGCGCGCCGAGGTCGTCGAACCCGCCGGGGAACTTCACGATGCGCAGCTCCCCCACGGGCGGGAAGGGCTCCACCCCGCGATAGCCACGCAGGTGGTCCTTCGCCGCGCCGGAGCCGGAGTAGAAGAAGCCGGAGATGGCGATCCGCTGGTGGACGTCGAGGTGGCGCGCTCCCCGGTCACCGGGGCGCCGTTCCTGCCACCGTTCGTGCCGCAGGGCGGCGGTCTCGCGGGCGAGCTCCAGGGCCTGATCATGGGCTCCGGCGGCGGCCAGCAGCGCCACACGGCGGTCCCGGAGACGCAGGCTGTGGGGGATGCGTGTCAGGCCACGACGCACGAGCTCCTCTGCCTGGGCGCGGTTACCCGATGCCAGCTGCCGGTCGACGGCGCGCGCCAGGCCGACGGTGCCGGTGCGCCGCGCCTCCGCGGCGTCCACCAGCTCCACGTGGGCGCGCCGCAGCGCGCGATCGCCGGGGCTGAGGACCAGGGCTTCCTCGTAGTGCTGGATCGCCGCCCGCTCGTCACCCTCCTCGCGGGAACGCTCGGCGCGTGCCACCAGTGCGGCTGCCCGGTGATCACGCAGGACCTGGACCTGGCGCTCGAGTTCGGCGAGACGGCCGGCGAGGGCCTGTTGCTCCTCGTGCAGCAGATCGAGGCGCAACCGCTCGGCGGCGGCATCGCCGATGTCGCCGGCCCCGAGGCGTCGGAGCAGCCTGCGCAGCACCATCGGCGCGGTGACCACCCCTGCGGTCAGCGCACCCACGACCAGCACCGAGAGGAGGACCACCACCCCGGTCGTCCCCGCCACCACGGCACCGACGGCCAGCCACAGCGTTGCACCCACGGCGACCGTGAGCCCCGTGAGCCACGGCCTCCGGGCCAGCCGGATCAGCACCCGCATCGACCTCGCGGCCACGACACCCCCACTGTCCGGCAACCTCCCAGGGTACGGGAGGTGCGCCGCTCGTTCAGCGGCAGCGCGCGAGGAGCGCTTCGAGCTCCGCCGTGTCGTAGGCCACCGGGTTGTTGCCGAGCCGCTCGGTGTTGACGCCCTCGGCGAGGGCGCGGCGCTGCGCCGCGGTGTGCACGCCGTTGGCGGCGAGCCCCGGCGACAGGCCGACCGAGGCCAACAGTTGATCGATGCGGCGGTGGGCACCCGCGCCGTCGTCGACCGTGAGCAGCGTGAGGATCTCCACCATGACCCTGCGGTGGGTGGCCGGGTCGACGCGGTCCTGGAGCTGGTCATCGGTCGCCTCGGCGTGGGCGGCGATGAAGGCACCGAGCGTGAGCCCGCAGGCGTGACCGTGGGGGATGCCGTAGCCCTTGGTCAGCCCGTAGGACAGCGCGTGGGCCGCGGTGGTCTTGGAGAGGTCGATGGCCCGGCCGGCGAGGTGGGCGCCGTGGGCCACGTCGTGCGCGAGCCCGGGGTCGGGTGCGGGCGAGGTGACGAAGGGCACGAGGGCGGGGAGCAGCAGGGTCAGTGCCTGACGGGCGAACGCCCGGCTCCGGTCGGTTGCGCCGGTGGCCCACAGGCTCTCGACGGCCTGGGCGACGGCATCGACGCCGGAGGTCGCGCGCTGGCGGGCGCTACCGCTCACGCTGAGCTCCGGGTCGAGGATCACCGCGTCAGCGTGCAGCGCAGGCCCGGCGATGGAGTGCTTGGTGTGACCGACGTACACCACGGCGAAGTGGGTCGCCTCCGCACCGGAGCCGCTGGTGGTGGGCACCAGCACCAGCCGCAGCCCCCGGTCGTCGATCCGCCCACCCGCCGCGATCGTGGCGTCGAGGTCGTCGATCTCCCGGCCGGCGTAGGCCACCAGCAGCTTGGCCATGTCCATGGCGGTGCCGCCGCCAACCGCCAGCACCAGGTCGGGCGCGTGCGCTGCGACGAGTTCCAGGCCGGTGGCGAGGTCACGGGCATCGGTGTTGGGACGGAACCCGCTGAAGCGCACCACCTCCGCGACGGCCTCGAGCTCCGGCAGGATGCGCGCAGCCCCGGAGGCGGCGAAGGACCGCTCGCCGCAGACCAGGAGCACCCGCTCCGCACCGAGCGCACGCACCACCCCGGGCACCCGCTCGATGCTGCCGGCGCCGAGGATCGGTTCCACGCTCACGTCAGTGCCCGCATGAACCGCTCGCGGCTCTCCGCCGGGGTCCGGGTCGGCCGGCCGATGCCGGGGCGGTTGCCGGGCCGGACCTGGAGGTCGATCAGGGTCGGGCCGCCGACCTCACGGTGGGCGGCTACCAGGCCCGGCAGCTCCGCCGGATCGTCGGTCGCGGCGGCGGCGCGGTAGCCGAGTGCCCGCGCGGCGGCCGGCACGTCGACACGACCGATCGAGGTGGGCTGGCCCCCAACGCTGTCGTGCACCCCGTTGTTGAACACCACGTGGTGGTAGTTGCGCGGGGCGTGATCGGCGATGACCGCCAGGGCTCCGAGGTGCATCAGCAGCGCACCGTCACCGTCCAGGCACCACACCTCCCGGTCACGTTCCTGCGTTGCAACCCCCAGGGCGATGGAGCTGGCGTGGCCCATCCCACCCACGGTGAGGAAGTCCCGGGTAGCGTCCTGCCCGGTGCGCTCACGGTGCTCGAACAGCTCCCGGCTGAGCATCCCGGTGGTGGACACGACCACCACACCCTCGCCGATCGCGTCGACGGCGGCGATCAGGGCGTCCTCCCGGGAGGCCAGGCCCGCGCCGGCCGGCGCGCGGTCGTCCGCCACCTCGGCGGGAGCGAAGGTGCCCTTGGACACCAGCACCAGGTGCGGGGTGCGGCCCTCGCGGGCAGTGGCGACCGCCGCCGCCATCGCCTGGTCCGCCGCCGCCGGTTCGTCGGGCAGGTGGGTCCAGGGCATGTCCATGGCCTCGAGGAGGTCGGTCATCACCCGCCCCTGGGTGACGTGCTGCGGCTCGTCGGCGACCCCGGGCTCGCCCCGCCAGCCGATGAGCACCACCATCGGCACGCCGTAGACGTCCCGGTCGGCCAGGGACAGCAGCGGGTTGACGAGGTTCCCGAACCCGGAGTTCTGGAGGTAGACCAGCGGCACCTCGCCGGTGCGCAGGTGGTAGCCCAACGCGATCGCCACCGCCCCTCCCTCGTTGGCGGCGATGACGTGCCGCTCGCGGGGCAGGGTGGCCATCACGTGGGTACCGAACTCCTTCAGCAGGCTGTCCGGCACGCCGGTGTGGAAGCGGACACCGAGCTCGGCGAGGTGCTCGACGAAGGGACCCGGCGGGATCATCGGTTGTCCGGGATGATCGCCAGCGCATCGGCGATCGGTGCGAGGTACTGGTCGGCCTCCAACGACCGTCCGTGATGCAGCACCGACTCGGCCACCTTCACCATCTGGGGGTAGGCAGCGCGCAGCATGTGGTTGGCGTAGATCACGACCTTCACGCCCCGGTCCGCGAGCTCCTGCTCGGAGACGTGGTTGTAGCTGGTCGGCACCACCACGATCGGGACGTGCGTGGGAAGCTGCTCCGCGCGGGCGCAGAACTCGAAGATCTCGTCCGGTTCCTTCCGGCGGCTGTGGATCATGATGCCGTCGGCGCCGGCGTCGATGTAGGCCTCCGCCCGCTTGACGGCGTCCTCCATCCCCTTGTCGAGGATCAGGCTCTCGATACGTGCGATGATCATGAAGTCGTCGGTGACCTGGACCTGCTTGCCGATGGCCAGCCGGGTGCAGAAGTCCTCGATCGAGGACTGGGTCTGCTCCACCTCGGTCCCGAACAGCGAGTTGCGTTTCAGCCCCTCCTTGTCCTCGATGATCACCGCCGACACCCCGAGCCGCTCCAGGGAACGCACCGTGAAGGAGAAGTGCTCGGGCTTGCCACCGGTGTCACCGTCGAAGATCAGTGGCTTGGTGGTCACCTCGAACATGTCGTTGATGTTCTGCAACCGCGACGAGATGTCCACCGCTTCGATGTCGGGCTTGCCGCGGGAGGTGGAGTCGGTCAGCGACGAGGACCACATCCCGTCGAACTCGACCCTGCGCCCGTCACGCTGCGCCTCGGTGGTCTCCACGATCAGTCCCGTGAGGCCGTTGTGCGCCTCCATCATCCGAACGATCGGCTTGTTGTCGATCAACCGCCGCAACCGGGACAGACGCACCGCCGGGGTGGTGCCGACCTGCTTCACGGAGTTGTTGAGCTGGGTCGAGGAGATGCCCTGGGTGTAGGGAACCTCCACCAGCCGTCCACCCCACTGCTCCAGGGCGTCGATCACCCGCTGGCGTGTCTCCGCCTGCACACCGGTGCGCCAGTCGTCCCCATGCACCACGTAGTCAGGCCGCAGCCGCTCGAGGTTGGGCACGTAGTCCAGCGTCTCCTGCGGCACGACCTTGACCACGCCCTTGAGGCTCTCAACCACGCGGTACCGCTGCTCGTAGGTCATGTGCGGCAGACGCTTGTAGCTGGCGATCGCCGCATCCGTGAGCAGGCCGATGATCACGTCCCCGAGCTCCGCTGCCTGCTCCAGGATGTTGATGTGACCCGGGTGGATCAGGTCCGCGCTCATGCCGACGTACACGGTGGGTGTGGACATGTCGGAACGCCTTCGGCCGCACGAGGTGGAGCCCGCCCCGCTGACAGGCCCGTCACCGGCCGAGTATGCCGTGCGCTGGACGCCCTCGCAGGGAACGCGCCTGTCAAGACGACGGGCCACGGTGACGATGCCCTAGCGGGATAGAGTCCCGCTCACCGCCACGTGCGGCGAGCAGCCACCGCCGCCTGTGAGGCGACGAGAGGAGCCCGAACGTGTCCCTGGTCCACCGCCGCTGCGTCGCGCTGCTCGCCACACTGGCCTTGGCCGCCTCCCTGGTCACCGTCACACCGGCGGCGCCAGCCGACGCTGACACCGTGCGGACCCCCGTGATGGGGTCCGCGGAACTGACCGGCCCCGAAGTGGAGGCGTGGTTCCACGCGGTGTGGCGGCCGGAGTTCCGGGCCACCGTCGACGAGGACACCCTCATCCGTTACTTCCGCGAAGAGGGGGTGCGCGAGGGGGTCGACTGGAACATCGCCTTCGCCCAGGCGATCCTGGAGACCGCCTGGTTCAACTACCCGGACCACGGACAGGTCGGACCACAGGACAACAACTTCGGCGGCATGGGGGCCTTCGATGGTGCGGACGGCCAGTACGTGTTCCGCTTCCCCGATGCCCGCACGGGCGTGCGGGCGAAGATGCAGCACCTGCGCATCTACGGCGATCCGACCGTGGCAGGCAACGGCTCCAACCTGGGATCACCGATCGCCGTCGACGTCGACGAGCGCTACCCGCAGCGGTGGCAGCTGATCCGCAACGGGACCGGGCCCACCGGCCAGCCCTACCACGCGTCGGCTACCGCGTGGCAGGACCTGGGCAACGGCCTATGGGCGACCGATCCCTTCTACAACTGCAAGGTCCTCAGCATCTACCGACGGATGCTGGAGTTCCACGGCCGGGACGTGACCGGACTGCCGACCAACCCGACCTGCCTGCGCACCTGGCATCTACGCCACGAGAACCGCGGCGGCGACGCGGACGGTTTCGCGTTCATGGGCCGTGATGGCGACGAGGTGCTGGCCTGCGACTTCAACGGCGATGGCCGCGACACGCCGGCGACCTTCCGCGACGGGCGGTGGACGATCTCCAACCTGGTCAACGGGGCGAGCGCCTTCGGCTTCGAGTACGGCCGTGCCGGGGACGTGCCCCTCTGCGGCGACTGGAACGGCAACGGCCGCGCTGGTATCGGCGTGGTGCGGGACGGGCGGTGGCACCTGCGCAACGCGCTGTCCGCGGGGCACGCGGACCTCTCCTTCACCTACGGACGGGTCACCCGAGGTGACATCCCGATCGCCGGCAACTGGAACGGGCGCGGCGGGGACGGCATCGGGATCATCCGCGGTGGGGAGTGGCACCTGCGCAACACCCTCTCCGGCGGCCCGGCACAGCACCGGTTCGTCTACGGCCGCATCCTCGCCGGGGACCGTCCGGTGACCGGCGACTGGAACGGCGACGGCGTGGACGGTGTCGGCATCGTGCGCACGCAGCAGTGGCACCTGCGCAACACCCTCTCCGGCGGGCCGGCACAGCTCCGGTTCGTGTACGGCCGCCTGGGCTCCGAGGACGTACCCGTCGCCGGTGACTGGACCCGCGACGGTCGGTCAACGCCCGCGATCGTGCGCAGGTGAGACGTAGCCGCGGGGGGCCGGTCGGCGTTCGACGGGTGCCCCTGCTGGCAGCCGCGACCCTGGGGGCGTTGCTGGTCCTCGCCGGCCCGGCTGCAGCCCAGACCGTCGAGGTGCTGCGCACCGATCGACCCGCCGACGGGGTACGCCACCAGGTGCTGCGGATCCGGTTGTCGGACGGCTCGATCGCCCGCGGCAACCTGGTGCGTTGGCAGGAGGACCGCGCCGGTGTTGCACTCCGCCCGGTGCTGGCCCGGGACACCGTCAGCGGGCTGGAGACCACCCAGTCGATGTCGCAGCGGGCCCTGCAGGACGGGGCCCTGGTCGGCGTCAACGGCGGCTACTTCCTGCCACGGCCGACGGGGGCACCGAACGGCCCCCTGGTCCTCGACGGGGAGTTGCGGTCCGGTCCAGCGGTGGGCGCCAGCGGCTCACGGCTGTCGACGGGGCGCGGCACCGTGGGGATCCGGACCGATGGCCGCGTGCGCCTCGACCGGCTCCAGCCGGACATGACCCTGACCCTGCCGGACCGCACCTGGCGCGTCGACGAGGTCAACCGGAACCCGCGCTGTCCGGCGAGCGGGTTGGTGACCTGCCCGAGCGGCGGCGAGGTGCTGCTGTTCGATGACGGCTTCGGCGCGTCGGCGGTCCTGCCGGCCGACAGTACGGTGCTGGTGCTGGAGGCGGCACGCCTGCCGTCGACCGGGCGGTTGACGACCACGGTCCGCAGCGTCGAGGTGCGCAGCAGCGCCGGCGGCGTGAACGTCCCCTCGGGAAGGCTCTTGCTCGCGGCCCACGGACCCGATCGCGGACCATCGCTCGCCGCGGTCCCTGTCGGCACCACCGTCACCATCGACGTGGCACTGCGCCCTGCGGCCGCCCCCGGCTCGAGCTGGGACGACCTGGCGCACGCGTTGCCCGGCGCCCCCCTGCTCCTGCGCGGACGTGCGCAGCAGCCGGCGCTCTTCGCGTCCGCCACCACCCGGGAGGACCGTGAGGCGCTCGGTGACGCACACCGGCTCCTCCGCCAACCCCGCACGGCCATCGCGCGCACCGACGGCGGGGAACTGCTGCTACTGAGCGTGGATGGTCGGCGCACCGGCTGGTCGGCCGGGGTGACCCTGCGCGAGCTCACGCAGGTGTTCCAGCGCCTCGGCGCCCGCGATGCCGTCAACCTCGATGGTGGCGGATCGACGACCATGACCTTGCACGGCGCGGTGGTCAACCGACCCAGCGAGGCCGACCGTGGCTCGGCCAACGCGCTGATGCTGCACGTCCCGCAGCGCACCTGGTTCCTGCGCGACGCCCACAGCGGTGGCCCGGCGAACTCGACGGGCACCTTCGCGTTCACCGGCGACCGGGTCCTCGCCTGCGACATCAACGGCGACGGGCGGGACACGCCCGTGTCCTTCGCCGACGGCCGGTGGGTGGCGTCCAACCAGCGCAACGCCGGTGGCCAGCTGACCACCTTCAGCTACGGGTTCCAGCCGGGCGACGTGCCGCTGTGCGGTGACTGGAACGGCGACGGCCGGGACGGCATCGGCGTGCAGCGGGGCCACCGGTTCCTGTTGCGCAACAGCGCCAGCGCCGGATCACCGCACCACGACTTCCGTTACGGACGACCGGGCGACGTGGCCGTGGTGGGCGACTGGAACGGCAACGGCCGGGACACGATCGGTATCCGCCGCGGCGATCGCTACTTCCTGCGCAACAGCCTCTCCGGTGGAGCGGCCAACCACGACTTCCACTACGGACGCGCCGGCGACGGCCCCGTGGTCGGCGACTGGAACGGCAACGGCCGCAGCTCGCTGGGGGTTCGGCGCGGGGACCGCTACTTCATCCGCAACCAACTCAGCGGCGGTCCGGCCAACCTCGACTTCCACTACGGACGCGCCAGCGACCTGCCGGTATCCGGTGACTGGAACGGGGACGGCCGCACCAGCCTGGGCGCGGTGCGCTGAGTCAGGGCCGCTCGAGCGTGATCACCCGATCAGCGGGTCCGCCACGGTGCACGTCACGCAGGTGCC
Source organism: Nitriliruptoraceae bacterium (assembly GCA_003565155.1). Lineage (GTDB taxonomy): Bacteria > Actinomycetota > Nitriliruptoria > Nitriliruptorales > Nitriliruptoraceae > T1Sed10-7. The sequence continues at coordinate 42,305 of PXDB01000030.1, forward strand.
ACTCGTCATCGCGGGCGATCGCCGGCGTGCTCTGGCCGTCGCCGTTCCAGTCGCCCATGACCGGCAGGTCACCGGAGAGCACACGACCGTAGGTGTAGACGAGCTCACCAGGACCGCCGGACAGCCGGTAGCGCAGATGCCACTCACCGTCTCGCACGATGCCGACCATCGCCCGCCCATCGCTCGACCAGTCGCCGATCAGGGGCCGGTCGCCCTGCAGGATGCGGCCGTAAACGAAGCTGTGATCGCTGCCGCCACCGTTCAGGCTGTTCTTCAGGTGCCACTCGCCGTCGCGGATGATCCCGACGGTGTCCTTGCCGTTGGCGTTCCAGTCCCCGGCGATGGGGACATCGCCTGCGGTGATACGGCCGTAGGTGAACCGGCGCTCCTCGCCGTTCTCGAGGGGCACGCGCCACTGGCCGTCCCGAACGATCGCCACAGTGTCGATGCCGTCACCGGTCCAGTCGCCGGCCACGGGGACGTCGCCCGCGCGACCCAACCGCTGGTCCGTGATCGTGCCGTCGGCGGTACGCAGCCGCAGGTCACCATCACACCACCAGCCGATGCCATCACGGCCGGACCCGTCCCAGTCTCCGGCGAGGGCGTCACACCCACCGTTGCCTGGTCGCGCCGCAGCGACGGTCGACCCACCGGGGACATCACCACGCGCCTCCGCCGCCTTGAGACTGTCGTAGGGGTCGAGTCGATTGGAGCCGAAAGGATCCCGCACGGACGTATCGACGATCTCGAAGTGCAGGTGCGGCGCGTTGCAGCTGGCGTTCCCCGAGCACCCGTTGAAGCCGATGTGCTGGCCACGCTCCACGCGGGTACCGCGTGCCAAGCCAGGGGCGTAGGCCTGCGCCGCCGTGCCGTCCTGACGACCGAGGTGGATGTAGTTGTAGGTCCGTCCGTCGTCCCCGTCGATGCTGATCATGTAGCCGTAGGACGGCGGGCGGTTGTCGAGTCCGGTGATGAACCGGATCGTGCCCCCCACAGCCGCGTGCACCGTGCGTCCCTCTGGGGCCATGACGTCGGTGGCCCGGTGACGCCGTTCGCAGTTGTGCCCCCGGCAGAAGTCGTAATCCCTGATGTAGCTCGTGTCGCCCTGCACAGGGAAGGTGATGTCCACCACCTGACGGTGATCGTTGCTGGCCCCCGCCGGGCTCCCGGCCGACAGCGCGAGCAGTAGCAGCCCCATACCGGCCGTCGCGAGGACGAGCGCCCGCAGCAACGCAGGTCGTATGGGGTACGCACGCACGGGCAGACTCCGAGGCAAGATGACGGCTACTGGTCACATCGGCGCGGAAAGCTACGCCCTGAAGGTCGTCGTCTCTCGGACGAACGGACAGGTCTGCACGCCGAGCCGGGTCGGCGAACGCGCACAGGCCGGTCTCAGAGAGCGGCGCGGGAACCGGTCTAGCCTGGCGGGCGATCGGTCATGAGGGCATGGATGGGACGGTCGGTGGGGGTGGTGATGCCGAACCCCGCAGTGGAGCTCCTGACCGTCCTGCGTGCACATGCGAAGACGGTGCTCGCCGACCATGCCGGGACGTCACGTCGCCTGGCCTACGTCAACTACCCGAACCACGGCAACGCCGGCGATCCAGCGCTGTGGCTCGGTGGACTGCAGCTGCTCGAGGAGCTCGGCCACCGCATCGTCTACCAGTGCGAGCCGGGCACCTACGACGTTGCAGCGCTCCGAGCAGCCGATCCGGACGCCATCGTCATCAACGGTGGCGGCAACCTCGGTGACCGTTATCCACGCCAGCAGAAGGGCCGTGAGGCGGTCCTCTCCGACTGCCCGGACATCCCCACCCTCCAGCTACCCCAGAGCATCCACTTCTCCGACCTGAACGCCCTGGCACGGATGCAGCGCCTGGTGGCTGACCATCACGACCTCACGCTGCTGGTGCGCGACCAGGTGAGCCTCGAGCGGGCCGAGCGGTGGTTCGACGCGCCGGTCGTCCGTTGCCCGGATCTCGCCTTCGCACTCGCTCCTCGTAGTCGCGCGGACACCGCACGTTGCGAGGTGCTGTGGCTGGCCCGGGGCGACAAGGAGGCCGCCGGCTACCGCCCCGACGTGGAGGGACTCGACGCGGAGGTGACCGACTGGCTGGGCACGATCGCCGATGAGCCCGCCTGGTCCCGCGCTCACCGCTGGGCCCGCACCCTCAACCGGCGGCTGACCCCGAAGGTGGCGGCTGGTGGGGCGGCGGCACGACGCTGGGGTCCGGTCCTGACGGCGACCTACCGCCCCCTCGCTGCGGCACGGGTCCTACGGGGCATGCGCATCCTGGCCCGCGGGCATGTCGTGGTGACAGACCGACTGCACGGTCACGTACTGTGTCTGCTGCAGGGCATCGAGCACGTGGTACTCGACAACGCCGACGGCAAGGTGCGCGCCCTGTACGAGGCGGACACCCACCCCGCCAGCATCGCCCACCTGGCCGACGATGCCGAGCAGGCGCGTCGGATCGTCGACCAGCTCCTGCGACCGGGCGGCGCTCCCGAGCTCAGCGACGGTCGAGGAACGCCGCCATCGCCTGCCGAGTGACCCCGCGGGTCGGCTGGAAGCTGCCGTCGTCGTAGCCACGGGTGATGCCGGTGCGCGCCCCCCAGGCGATCGCGGCGTGGAAGTCGTGACCCTCAGCGACGTCGGTGAAGGTCACCAGCTCGGCCGCTCCGTGCTGCTCGCCCGCAGGCTCGTCGTGCCCGGGTTCCTCCGGAAGGGGCTCCTCGGCTTGCGCCGTCGCACCTTCGGGTTCACCGGCCATGCGGTACAGGAAGGCCATCGCCGCCTGCCGGCTCACCGGCTTGGTGGGACGGAAGGTGCCGTCCGGCCAACCCTCTGTGATGCCCTCCTGTGCGCCCCAGGTGATCGCGTCCCGGAAGACGTGATCGCTATCGATGTCGACGAAGTCGTTGGCCCCGACCACCGCCGGCTCGCCCTCGAGCCGGTAGAGGAAGGCCATAGCGGCCTGCCGGGTCACCACCTGTCTGGGACGGAACGTGCCATCCGACCAGCCCCGCAGCACCCCGTCCTCCACACCTCGGGCGATGGCCCCACAGAAGGGGTGGTCGTCGGCGACATCGCCGAAGGGCGCTCGGGTGCACTCGCCGTCGACCAGCAGCGGCGACGGGGGGAACAGCTCCTCGAGGGCGAGCCGCGGGAAGGTGTGGCCGGACGGTGTGCGGGTGTCGCTGACCGGCACAGCGGCCTCTTGGAGCCGGGCCACCAGGGTCTCCACGCTGGCGCCCGGGTCCTGCTGGCGGAGCAGGGCGACGGCACCCGCCACATGCGGCGTTGCCATCGAGGTCCCCGACCAGCGCTGGTACGCGCCGCCGGGCACCGCAGAGGCGATGAGCTCACCCGGCGCCAGGAGGTCCACCAGCTCCGGATGCGCGTTGGAGAAGTAGGCGACCTCGTCCTCGGGCGTGGTCGCGCCGACGGCGATGACGGTGGAGAGGCAGGCGGGCGCCGAGATCGCCCGTGCCGAA
>PXDB01000079.1 GCA_003565155.1 Nitriliruptoraceae bacterium
CCGACCAGCAGCAGACGGATCCGGATACCACCCCGCCGCCGGCACACGATCCGGCGACACCGACCGGTCCTCCACCACCGGCCCGTCACCTTCCGGCAGCTCCTGCCCGGCCCGGTCGCAGCCAGGACCAGCAGCAGGCTCAGGGTCGGGGGTGGGCCGCTGCCGGTCGGTCCAACCCTCACCATCCCACCACCGCTGCTGACCAGCAGCAGACGGATCCGGATACCACCCCGCCGACGGCGCAGCCATGACCCACCCCCACACCGGGCCGGTCACCACCCGCCGTCACCACACCCGCAACAGCGCTACCACCCGACCGCAGGCACACCTGACCGGCCTCTACCTCACTCCACGCTGCCAGGACCTGCCCACCACAACAAGGCCCAACCACCCTGGCACCCCACACCGGCTCTCACCCGCCAGCCGAACGGCCCCACCAGTCGCAGAGCCGATCAGCTGAGGCCTCGGCAAGGGGTGACACGTATCAGCGGCGAGCAGCCGACAGCCGCACTCCGTCAGGCGGGGGATGACGGTCCGACATCACCCGAACCCGAGCAGCCTGGCGCCCGATCGACTTGCAGCCGTGGGTCATGTAAACGCCGGCCGCGAGGGAGGTACCCACCGATGCATCTCCGCCGCGAGCAGCGCCGAGCGCGAGCTCGAGGCAGGTGAGGAGGCCGCTCACGCGGCGGAGGCCTGCGGGATCGTGATCACTGGCCTCCTGCAAGCGTCGATGGCCGCCGCGGCCGCACACACGGCGATGGCGAAGCCAACCGCGAATCCCGGGTGGTGCAGCGGGGGGAAGGTGCGGTCCGTCGCCCCGAGTACCGCCATCCGGAGCGGGGGACAACGGCTACAGCGAGGTTTCAGAGCCGTTCACGGGGCTTCTGCAGCGCCGACGCTACCCCGAGTCCTCAGCCACCGGTGTGGGAGAGCAACGCAGCACGCAAATCGAACGGCACCTGTCGCTGTGAGATCCCAGCGCATCCACTAAGGGCGGGTGGCAGCGACGCGTCAGGTGTGCGAGCCGCAAGGTAACGCAGCTCGATCCATCTGTCCGCCCACTGGCCGATCCCGACGACGTCCGTGGCTTCATGCAACTGCTGTGCGACGAGCTCGCCGAGAAGACGTTGGCGGTCGGCGGGCAGGAAGTCGTCGGGCACCGCTGGCCGACGTCCACGGCCGCTGCCGGACGCACACGGGCCGAGGTCCTTCCACTCTGCGGGTACGACGCGCGCTCGTCCGTAACGGTCGGGGTCTGCCAGGACCGGGCAGCAACCGGAAGGGCCAGGATGGCCAGCCGACGAGCTTTGATCGCTCGCGGGGAGCGGGCTCCCGACTTCGCGCTCCCCGTCGATGGGCAGGAGGGTGCGACGACCCGCTACTACGGGCTTGTGGGCGGTCGCCCGGCCGTGCTCGTGCTGGCGGGTGAGCCACGTGACAGGGTGGTCGGCGACCTCCTGGCGCGCCTGCCGGCCCTGGTTGCCACCGACGTGGACGTCCACGTGGTGGTCGCCGGGTCGCCCCTGGGCCAGGGCGCGAAGTCGGATCTGCCCATCGCGAGGTTCGCGAGCCCGATGCCGGCCGGAGCCAGAGCGGCTGGCTTGCGCATAGGAATCACTCTCGTTAGCGTTGGCAGTGCCACTGACCTGCTCCACACATGTGTCACTACTCAAGGAGTCCCTGCATGTCACAAGCCACCCATGCGGAGCGGCACCCGGTTGCCGCCGTCATCGCGCTGGCGACCGTGCTGTTCATGGCCCTGTCGATGGCGATGCCGACGGCCGCCTTCGCCGACTACGGCGAGGACGAGCGCTTCAGCATCATCGACCGCAGCGACGACAGCCGCATCGCCTACGCGCACAGCGACCACTGGCACGGCAGCCTGCCTACCGTCCCGGTCGATGACCACATCTCGCTCGGCGCGGAGATCCTCGACGAGGACGGCGCGGAGCTCGCCCTGGACGGCTCCCCCTACGAGTTCGGCGTCGCGTTGGCTGATGGCGCCGACGACATCGTCGATCTCACGCTGCACGGTGACCACGTCCACATCGCCGGTGAGGCCGAGGGCGAGTCCGAGGTCGTCTTCCAGCTGCTTAGCGACGGTGATGTCGAGTGGGAGTCCCCAGGTATGGCTGTCACCGTCAGCGGCGACGCTGACCACGGTCATGACGATGACGATGACCACGGCCACAGCCATGACGACGACCACGACCACGATGACGCTCCCGAGGGCGGCGTCGACGCCGGCTTCGGCGGTGCGGCTGGCCCGTCCGGCATGAGCCTGACCACCGTCCTGCTCGCCGGTATGGTCCTGTTCGCGCTGCTCGCGGCGGCTGTCGCCCTGCGTCCTGCCGGGGCGCGTCGCTGACCGACGGCTCCCCATGACCCAGGATCGACGCTCGAGGAGCCCCCGGCTGATCGCCGCGGGGCTCCTCGCGCTCGTCTCGCTGGTCTTCGGTGTCGCCGCCATCGCCGTCGAGCAGCGAACACCGCAGGACCACAGCGCGGCTACCGCGCCGCAGCCGCCGCGGTTCGCCACCTCGTCCCCGGACGCTCGCGGGCCGGGGAGCGCCGAGGTGCCGGACCTCGATCGCGGTGACCCCGCGACGGCAGACCACGCGGAGGCTGCCACGCAGTCTGGGACGCCGCGGCCGTCGCAGGTGGTCGTTCCCTCGGTCGGCATCGACGCGGTGCTGGAACCGGTCGGGGTCGACGACGAGCAGCGCCTCGTCGTCCCGCCGCCGGAATCGGCCGGCTGGTTCGACGGCCGTCCCGCCCCCGGTGAGACGGGCCCCGCGGTGCTCGTCGGTCACGTCGACTCACAGGAGGGCCCCGCGGTCTTCCACGGTCTCGACCGCGTCTCGCCGGGAGATGAGGTCGTGGTGACCGACGAGGACGGCGAGCGGTTCACCTTCGAGGTGGAGCGCACGGAGGTCGTCGCGAAGTCCAACTTCCCGACCGCTGCCGTGTACGACCCGGTCGATCGCGCGGAGCTGCGGCTCATCACGTGCGGCGGTCCCTTCGACGCCGAGGCAGGTAGCTACCGCGACAACGTCATCGTGTACGCCGTCCTCACGGAGTGATCGGCCCCTGCGTTGGTCGACGCACACCCTTCAAGCCGCCGACACCGACGCGGCCGGCGTCCTCGGGCGTCTCACGCACGTGGCGGGGCCTCGCCGCGGACCTCCTCGAGGTGCTCGTCGATGCGGGCGTCGTCGATGCCGCCGTAGGCGATCATCAGGTAGCGGGTAGCGAGCGCCTCCCCCGGCGTGCCGGCGCTGACCACTTGGCCAGCGAGCAGCACCGCGTGTGCCGCGCGGCGGGCGTCGTCCAGGTCGTGGGTCGCCATGATGACCGGCCGCACCCTGCTCTCGGTCTCCAGTTCCTCGCGGATGCGGCGCGTTGATGGCGCGTCCAGTCCTGTCAGCGGCTCGTCGAGCAAGAGCATCTCGGCCTGCTGTGCCAGTGCCTGGGCGACCAGCGCCCGCTGGCGTTGTCCGCCGGAGAGCTCGCTGAGCTGGCGTCCCCGCAGGTCCTCGATGTCCATCCGGTGCACCGCAGCGTCGATGGCCGCATGATCCTCGGGGGTGAGGCGTCCCAGGAGGCGTCGATGCCCGAAGCGGCCCATCCGCACCACCTCATCGACGGTCAGCGGCAACGCCTCGTCGGCGTGGTGCTGCTGGAACACCGCGGCGATCTGCGACTGCGGGACCGGTTGCTGACCGAGCACCTCCAGCTGGCCGGACACCGGCGTGAGCAGCCCGCCGAGTGCGGCCAGCAGCGTCGATTTCCCGCAGCCGTTCGGTCCGACGAGTGCCGTCAGGCCGGGGTTGGGGAACTCCAGACGATCGATCTCCAGCACCACGCGCTGATCGCGGTAGGCGAACCGGAGGTCCCTGGCGACGACGGCGGGTGAAGGCATCGCTGATCCGAGCGTTGCGGCTGCACGAGCGGAGAGGTCCGGGACCGCGCGTGTCATCGGTCACCTGATGGACCCCCCGGGACGCCAGACGTTACGGAGATGGGACTGGTTCTGCAAAGCAGTCCCACATGGCGATACGTTGCCGGCCATCACGTTCGGAGCGTCCATGGAGTTCCTCACCGACCCCTTCCAACCCACGTTCATGCAGCGCGGTCTGCTGGCGGGGCTGCTGGCCGGCCTGTCCTGCGGCATCGTCGGGGTGTGGGTCGTGGTGCGTCGCGTCGCGCTTATCGGTGACGCGCTGGCGCACGGCATCATCCCCGGGGTCGCTATCGCGTACCTGCTGGGTGCGGCGCTCCCGCTCGGGGCCGCGATCAGCGGTGCCGCGATGGTGCTCGGGGTCCGTGCCGCGTCGAACCTGCGGCGTGTCGGCGAGGACACCGGGATCGGGCTGCTGTTCGCCGGGATGCTGGCTCTCGGGGTGCTCATCATCTCCCGCTCCCGGTCCTTCGCGACCGATGTCAGCCACATCCTCTTCGGTGACCCCCTGGGCGTCGGTACGGGGGATCTCATCCTGGCAGGGGCGACCGCGGCGTTCGTGCTGCTGATCGCGGCGCTCGGTCACCGTGCCTTCGTCGCGCTGTCCTTCGACGCGAGGAAGGCGCAGATGCTCGGCCTTCGGCCGGGACTGGCCCGCACGGTCGTCCTGCTGCTGGTCGCCGCCACCATCGTCGCTTCCTTCCAGGCCGTGGGTGCACTGCTGGTCTTCGCCCTGTTGGTCGCCCCGGCGGCGACCGCGGGACTGCTGGTGCGGCGGGCCTCGACGATGATGGTCCTGGCCGTGCTGTTGTCCTGGAGCGCAGTGACGATCGGGATGATCGCCAGCTTCCACTACAGCCTGGCGACCGGTGCGGCCATCGCCATGACCGCGGTCCTGCAGTTCTTCCTCGTGGCGACACTCGACCTGCTGCGGCTGCGCCACCGTGGCCGTACCCTGCAATCGAACGGGAACGGGAACCAGTATCAGGTACGCTCGCAGCCTCAGGTGACCGCCGCAAGCGACACCCTCGCCGATGCACCTCGTGTCGATGGAAAGGCCCCGTTGTGAACCGCCGTACACGCAGGATGGCGTGGCTCGCACTCGCCGCGGCGCTCGTGCTCGGTGCCTGCGGCGCCGATGCCGAGGAACCCGACGACTCGGTGGACACCGAGCCCGACAGCGAAGTCGAGGTGGACGAGGACGCGTCGGGTGAGGAGGACGCCTCAGCGGACGTTGGTGCCTTCGAACTGCTGGACTGGGACGCGGGCGATGACGTCGTCGCGAGCCTGCACGACGGGGAGTGGGACGGCGCGCTCCCGGAGGTGCCGGAGGACGACACCCTGCGTGTCGGCGTCCGTGTGACCGACCCCGACGGGGGGGAGGTCGACCTCGCGGACACCGCGCACGACCTCGCCGTCACCTTCGAGGACGATGCGGACGAGATCGTGACCGTGGAGGTCGACGGCGACCTCGTCGACCTGTTCGGCGAGGTCGAGGGCATCACGCGGCTGCAGTTCCAGTGGTTGCACGATGGTGAGGTGCGGTTCGAGACGCCCGCGATCCGTGTCGTCGTCGATCACTTCGCCGGCGATTACGTCGCAGGGCGGGAGGTGCTCGACCCCGAACCGCGGCTGCTGTTCGCCGACGCCGACGCGCCGCGGGCCGTCGTCTACGACCTGATCGTCGAAGAGGAGCTCGCCAGCTTCGAGTTGCAGGCACCCGACCCGATGGTCGCCGCGTCGCGTTCAGGCGGGCAGGTCGCCGTGGTGTCGGAGGCAGACGCCGGTGTCGCCCACGTGCTCGATGCGGGCTCGTGGGCGCTCGGTCACGGCGACCACGGCCACTACTACATCGACGACCCACGACTGCTCGACACCCTGGAACTCGCCACGCCGACCCGTTCGGCGCACGGCCCTGACCGCATCGCCGTGTCCTCAGCCGAGGACGGGACCACGATGGTCATCGACGAGTTGCGGTCACTGCAGGCCGGTGAGGTCCGCGCCGACGAGCGAACGGTCGGCGTCGCTGGACACGCCGCTGGGGCCGTCCCCCTGCCACGCGGCTACGTCGCAGCGCCATGGCCAGCGAACGGCGAAACCGCTGCGGACGAGCTCGCACTGCTCGATGGCGAGGCGCCCGCGAGCACCCACGAGTGCCCTGAGCTGTCCGCCCTGGCGCCGGTCCCGGACGGTGCGATCGCGGCCTGCGCCGACCGCATCCTCGTTGGCGCGCTGGATGAGGACGACTGGCAGGTGCGCGAGATCGCGCTGCCCGACGACGTCGGCGCCGCGACGGAGCTCGCCGGTGACATCCACCAGCCGATGGTCGCCGCCACCGACGGGCAGCGCCTGGTGATCGTCGATGCACAGGCGGCGGAGATCGTCGCGGACGTGGAGCTGCCGACGACGGCGGCGAGCGCGCCCCACATCGACGACGACGGCTGGTTGCTGCTCGTGACCGATGACGGTGTGCTGCACCAGTTCGACCCCGCGACCGGTGAACGGATCGCCTCGTCCCAGGAGGCCGTCTCCCTGGAGGGCGGTGATGGCGCGCCGCGTCCGTCGGTCGTCGGTGGCCGCGACCGCGCGTACGTGTCGTCCCCTGGTGACGGCACCATCCTGGAGTTCGCCACCAACGACGACCTGCGCCTGGCACGCACCTTCGAGGTCGGCGGTGCGCCTGCGGGGCTCGCCTACTTCGGAGCGATGTGGTGATGCAGACCCACCGACGCCCACAGCCCTGGCACCTGCTGCTACTCGCGCTGGTGGTCGCTATCGCGGCCGCCTGCGGCACCGAGGAGGCCGACTCGGACACGGCGGCAACGTCCGGGTCGGCGGATGCCTCCGGAGAGCAGGACGCGGCAGCCGAGGAACCCGCCGAACGCCCCAAGGTCGCGGTGGCCTTCAACATCCTCGCTGACGTGGCGGAGGAGACCTTCGGCGATCACGTCGAGCTGCTCGACATCATGCCCCGCGGCGTTGACCCCCACAGCTTCCAGATCAGCCCGGCCGAGGCCGGTCCGATCTACGACGCGGACCTGCTCATCGCCAACGGCCTCAACCACGAGGAGGGGCTGGCACGGGTGATCCTGAACGCCGAGGACGAGGGCGTGCCGCTGCTCGAGGTCGCCGAGCACGTCGACCCGCTGCCCTTCGGGACCGACGTCCTCGAGCTCGAGGACGTGGACGACGGCACCCTCGATCCACACTTCTTCACCGATCCCGTCCGTATGGCCAAGGTCCCGCACCTGATGGTGGACGCGCTGCTCGACGTGGCCCCGCATCTCGACGAGGAGGAGTTGCGCGCCTCGGCAGATGCCTACGTCGCGGAGCTCGAGGCGCTACACGTCGAGGTCGAGGAGCTGCTCGCCGATGTGCCGGAGGATCGCCGCTACCTCGTCACCAACCACAGCGTGTTCAACTACTTCGCCGATCGCTACGACTTCACCGAGGTGGGTGCGATCCTGCCCAGCGGGACGACGTTGGCGAGCCCGAGCCCGGCGGATCTCGAGGAACTCGCCGCCACGATCACTGAGCTGGGTGTCCCGGCGATCTTCGCCGACATCGGCTCTCCCGATCAGCTGGCGCAGGCGCTCGCAAGGGAGGTCGACGTCGAGGTCGACATCGTCGCCCTCTACACCGAGACCCTGGGCGAGGACGGCAGCGGCGCCGAGACCTACCTGAAGATGCAGCGCAGCAACGCCGAGGAGATCGCGCGGGCGCTCGGCGGCTGAGCGGGGGGCTCCGCGCGCGGGGGAGCCGAGCGAGCTCCCGTCACTGGCAGCTATGGCAGGTCCCGAACAGCTCGAGCCGGTGCCCTTCCGCGCGGAAGCCCGTGGTGCTCTCCACCTCGGCAGTGGCGCGCGCGAGCGCGGACTCGATCTCCTCGGGCAGGACGACGTCGACGAGGTCCCCACAGCTCGAGCAGCCGAGGTGGTGATGGTGCCCCGTGAGGTCCTCGTGCAGTTCCACCCGCACGCCGTCGTCGCTGAGCGAGGGGATCTGCCGTACCACGCGACAGGCTTCAAGGATCGCGAGGTTGCGGTAGACCGAGCTGGTCGAGAGCGTCTCCGCGCGGTGGAGGAGCTCACGGACCGTCAGTGGGTGGCCCGCAGTACAGAGCTCGTCCACGAGACGTCGGCGCCCCCGCGTGTAACGACTTCCTGCGCTCCCGAGCCGTTGTTCCACCACCTCGTGCAGCTCGTCCACGCCACCCTCCGTAGCACTGGGCAAGAACGATAGTGGGAACGTATATCATTCCTGCTAAGCTCCCCGCACCATCTCGCCGAGGCGGGCAGCGAGCCGCGGCCGGGACAGCGGCTCGGGGTGCGCGCGAGGTCCTCACCGATGGTCGTCGACCGCAGCAGCCACCTCCTGGTGCACCAGTCCGTGGTTGAGCATGGCGGCGGCGTAGGCGCCGTGCGCGGTCGCGGCGATCAGGTTGAGGTGCGGGTCAGCCACGTTGCCGACGGCCCACAGCCCCGGGACGCAGGTGCGGCCGTCGGCCTCGACCTGCGGCCACGATCCGAACAGCGGCAGCTCCTGGGTCGGGACACCAAGCGTCTGTAGCAGCGCGTCGTTGGGGCGAGGTGGTGCCCAGATGAAGATGGCGTCACGGGCCACGTGCGTGCCGTCATCGAGCGCCACGGTGCGCAGCGCGTCGGCGTCATCGCGTACCAGGCCCACCACCTCGGCGTCGATGACCTGGACGCCGCGGGCGGAGAGCGCCGCGTGGTCGTCATCGGTGAGCGTCGCCGTGTTGCTGAACAGGGTGACGTCCGTGCTCCACTGGCGGACCATCTGGGCCCGGGCGACGTCCATCGGGCTCCCGCCAAGGACGCCGAGCGGTCGTCCGGCCAGCTCCACCCCGTGACAGTACGGGCAGTGCACGACGTCGCGGCCCCAGCCCTCGGCGACGCCGTCGAGCTGGGGGAGATGATCGGTGAGCCCGGTCGCGACCACCAGGGTGCGCGTCGTGAGCTGCTCACCGTCCTCGAGCGCTACGTCGAACCCGGCGTCCAGCGCCGTTGCCGAGACGACCGTCCCCACCCTGAACTCACCGCCGTGCCGGCGGACCTCGTCACGCCCATCGGCCAGCAGCTGCGATGGGCTGTCGCCGTCACGACCGAGGTAGCCGTGCAGCTGCGCTGCTGGGGCGTTGCGCGGTTGTCCGCCGTCGACGACGAGCACCCGACGCTGGGCCTGCGCGAGTACCAAGGCCGCGCTGAGCCCGGCGACACTGCCACCGGCGACGGCGACGTCGTACTGCATCCTGCTCCCCTGTTCGCGGTGTCAGGGCCATCGCACCTGCTGCGCCTCGCGCGGTGTGCGGAGCCGCTACCAGCTGGCCTTGCGGATGCCGGGGAGCTCGCCGTTCAACGCCTTCTGGCGGAAGGCGATGCGGTCCAGCTCGAACTGGGTGAGCACCCCACGCGGGCGGCCGGTGGTGCCGCCGCGGCTGCGGACGCGGGTCGGGGAGGCGTCACGGGGCATGCGGTCCAGCTCGCGGCGTGCCGTGCGCTTGTCGTCCCAGCTGGCGGACGGGTCCTTGAGCACGGCGAGCAGCTCGCGGCGGCGTGGTGCGTACTTGGCCACGATCCGCTTGCGCTGCTCGTTCTTGGCGATCTTGCTCTTCTTGGCCATCGTGGTGGCTCCCGGGGGCGTGACGTCGCGAGCGGGCTGCGGCGATGTGCAGGAACAGGGACGAGAATCAGTCTCGTAAAGGAGGGTAACGCGGACCTGCAGCCGTGACGAGCGTGTACGAGGTGGGGGCGTGGTTACGCGACCTCGATCACGACGTTGGAGATGTGGGTGATGATCGTGTGGCCCTGCGCGTCGCTCGCGCGCACGTAGCCGGAGGAGACGCAGTACTCGACCTCCGCGTCGGTGATCACGCGCTGCGGTGCAGCGACGTGCACGGTCGCGCGCTCCACGCTGCTGGTCGCGAACCGGTCGATGGTCTGCATGGTGGTTCCTTCGCTGTGGTTTCGTCTTGGGTGCGAGGGTGTGGGCAGGCGCGGGTCCGCGTGCGCGCGGGTTCAGCGCAGCAGCTGCAACAGCCACGCGCCGCCCCAGGCGAGCAGGGCCGTGAAGGCCACGGCGGCCAGCGCCTGACGGGCCAGCAGGCCGACGGTCATCCGCAGCGTGCGCTCGCGGGCGATCGTCCAGGCGGTGACCAGGCAGGGCAGCAGGACCCCGGCGAGGTACACGGCGGTGAGCAGTTGCAACGCGTCGAGCGCGACGCCGTCGGAGGCCAGCAACAGCAGGCCGTCCTTGCGGATGGCGGCGAGCACCACGGCCAGTGCGGCTTCCCCGGGCAGTCGCACCAACGCCAGCGTCGGGGACAGCGCACCGGCCAGCCAGTTCAGCACCCCTGACCATGCCAGCACCGCAGCGGTCAGGGTCAGCGCCAGGAAGATCGGGACGGCGGTGGTCAGGAACTGCCCTGTCGAGACCGACGCTTCCCGCCAGACGTCGACGGCCCGCGGGCGTTGCAGGAAGACACGGCGCTCGAGGACCAGTCGGTTGCCGCGGTCGCGCGCGGCCGGCGTCGACGTGAGGCGGGTGAACACCAGGGTGGTGACCAACAGGTAGGCGAGGAAGGGCACCACGAGCCCGGGGCGTCCGGCTGCCGCGAAGACCGCCAACGTCGCGCCGAGCTGGTAGGAGCAGGCCGCCCCGAAGGCGATCGCGGCGATGGTGGTGTCGCGCGTGCAGGAGGAACAGCTGCGTGTGGAGATCACGGCCGGCACGTTGCACCCGAAGCCCATCAGCACCCGGACGGCGTCCCGCCCGGCCAGGCCGATGGGCCTGAGGAGGGGGTCGACGGCCGCCGTCAACCGGTCGATGAGGCCGCTGGCTTTCATGGCGCCGAGCAGGAGCGCGTACACGAGCACGGTGGGTAGTGCCCACACGAAGAGCAGCGGCAGCATGGTCGTCACGCCGTAGTCCCCGGCGAGGACCTCGGCCGGCAGGTCCGGCAGGTCCTGTGCGGCCTCCACGAGCGGCTCGAGCACCGTCTCGACCAGTGGCTCCGTCCAGCCGGCGGCGGCGTTGGCGGCGGTGACCGCGGCGATCGCCGGGGCGAACAGGGTCGCCGCTGCCAGGACCGGTCCGAGATACGCGCGCTCGAAGGGTCCAGGGCGTGGCTCGACGCACCAGCCCATCCGGGGTGCCGACGCGGGCAGTGGCGCCGCGGCCTGGAGCGCCTGCAGGATGTCGTCCCTGTCGTGCTCGTCGAGGTTGCGGGCATCGACCGCGACCGTGCGCACACCCAGGCGTCGCTCGAGGGTGGCCACCCCGCTGTCCAGGATCGCCGGGTCCAGCCGGTCGCCGTGGGTGAGCACGATGATGCCGTGGCGTCCCGCCAGTACCGGCAGCAGCGTCGCCAGGTCATCGTCCACGCGGGTGGCCTGGACGACGGCGACCACCGACGCGTCTGCATCCAGGGCACCCAGCGCCAGCCGGGTGGTCTCGCTGTCGGAGGCGCGCACGATCCCCGGCGTGTCCAGGACCTCCAGCTCAGGACCGCTGTAGCGGTGGACGGCAACGGTCGAACCGCGGTAGTTGGCGACGTCCCGGGCGCGCGTGTCCGTCAGTGCTGCGGCGAGCGGGGTCTTGCCGGCGCTCTCGGCACCGAGGAGCACGAGTTGTCGTACCGGTGTGCGGAGGCGCTCTTCACCGGTCAACGCCGCCGCCGATGGCCGTCGGTGAGGGGCGCGGAGCGCACCGTCTGTTCGGTGAGATCGTCCAACACCGTGAGCTCGCTGCGCCCGGAACCCGCGCCGAGCTCTATGGCCAGCAGGCGCGTCACCGTGGCCAGACCGATCATCACCGTGGCGGGGTCCTGGTCCCGCAACGCCTGCACCAGCACCGCTTCGTGGTCCTCATCGGCCGCGGCCCAGGAGTGCACGGCGCCGAGGGCGACGGCGACCGCATGCTGTTGTGCGGGGTCCAACCACTGGTCGTCACGCATCAGGTGACCGACGCGTCGTAGATGGACTGCACCGCGGTATCGAGGGTGTGGTCGAACGCCTCCTCGGCCTGCTGGTGGCGCAGATCGCCGAGCAACGCACGGGAGAACGAGGCGATCAGGCCCGGATTGCGTGCGAGGCGGGCGTTGGCGTCCTCGCGGCTGTAGCCGCCGGAAAGGGCCACCACCCGCAGCACCTTCGGGTGCTCGATCAGCGGGGTGTAGTAGCCGTCCGCGGACGGGATGGTGAGCTTCAGCATCACCTGCGAGGGCAGGTCCTCCACCGCGTCGAGGAGCTCCTCGCGGAGGAGGCGCTCGGCTTCAGCCTTGTCGTCGGCGTGGATGTCGACCTCCGGCTCGAGGATCGGGACGAGGTCGTGGTCGAGGATCCGCTGCCCGATGTGGGCTTGCTGCGCGACGATCGCCGCGATCCCGTCGACGGAGGCCGACCGGATCACCGAACGCATCTTGGTACCGAAGACGTCGAAGCGCCGTGCCCGCTCGAGGAGGTCGTCGAGGTCCGGCATGTCGCGCATCAGCTGCACGCCGTCGTCGGCCTCGTCGAGGCCCTTGTCGACCTTCACGAAGGGCACGATGCCCTTCTCGAACCACAGGTAGCGGGCGCTCGGCATGCCGTGGATCTCGCGATCCATCGTGCCCTCGAACAGGATGGCCCCGAGGATGCGCTCGCTGGTGAACGCTGGCGAGGTGATCAAGCGGGTGCGCATCTCGTGGACACGATCGAACATCTCCTCCTCGGTCGTGTACCCGTCCTCGGCGATCCCGTAGTCGGCCAACGCTTTCGGGGTGGAGCCCCCCGACTGGTCCAGCGCGGCGAGGAACCCGTGGCCGTCGCGCATCCGGGTCAACATGTCGGTGTTCATGGCGCGCGCTCCTGTAGCGGGCGAGGATCCGGCCTCGCGCTCGACGTGGGGTCTCCGGCGGTGAGCATAGTAGGAAACGTTCTGGGAACAAATCCTATACTGTGCACAGGTGAGCTGCCTGCCCGTCACCCGTTCCCGGGGCGGCTGCCCGGATCGCGGAGGAGGAAGCCCATGGACCTGCACGCCACGCACGAGGTGATCGTCGTCGGCGCAGGGCCGGCCGGGATCGGCGTTGCCGCCGCACTGCGACGTGTCGGACTCCGGCCGCTGTGCGTCGATCGAGCCGGTGTCGGTGCGTCGTTCCGGCGGTGGCCGGAGGGCATGCGCCTGCTGACACCGTCGTTCACCTCGAACCAGTTCGGCCTGGTCGACCTCAACGCCATCACCCCGGATACCTCGCCGGCCTTGAGCCTGTTGGAGGAGCATCCCACCGGTGAGCAGTACGCCGCGTACCTGGAGATGGTCACCAAGCTGGAAGAGATCGATGTCGTGACGGGTATCGAGGTGGTCGATGTCCGCCCTTCGGCGGACGGGGCGCTGGAGGTGGCGCGACACGCGGGACCGGTGCTGCGAGCACGGACCGTGGTGTGGGCGGCGGGTGAGGCGCAGTACCCACGCACCACCGGCTTCGAGGGTGCGCACCACACCACCCCGACGATCACGGTGCGGCGGTGGGACGCGCTCGAGGGAGAGCGCCTCGTGGTGATCGGCGGCTACGAGTCGGGCGTGGACGCCGCGATCCAGTTGGTCGAGCGCGGACGGCAGGTCACCGTGCTCGACCGCGACGAGCCGTGGGCGGTGGTCGATCCCGACCCCTCCCGCGCGCTCGCACCCTCGACCCACGGACGGCTGCGGAGCGCCTACGCCACCGGGCGGCTCACCCTGGAACCCGGGGTGGAGGTGGCGGGCTGCCATGCCACCGACGGCACCGGCGTCGACGTCGTCGCCCGGGATGGGCGCCGCTGGTCCTCGGACGCAAGCCCGTTGCTGGCGACCGGCTTCGTCGGGTCCGTGCACCTGATCCGCGACCGTTTCGCGCACGACGAGCAGGGTCGTGTGGTCGTCACCGAGGAGGCCGATGAGTCCACCCGCGTGCCAGGGCTCCACCTGACGGGACCGATGCTGGCGCACCGCGGCGCGAGCTTCTGCTTCATCTACAAGTTCCGCCAGCGCTTCGGCGTCGTCGCGCGGGCCATCGGCGCGCGTCTGGGACGCGACACCGCGGCGCTGGAGGAGTTGCGCGCACCGGGGTTCCTCCTCGACGATCTCAGCTGCTGCGAGGACTGTGCCTGTTGAGCGCCGTCGCGCACCGGCGCGTCACGGCGCGAGATGCAGGTGCGCGAGCACGTAGGACGCCGGAAGGGTCACCGAGCCGTCCGGTTGGGATGCGGCCACGGACTGCCAGTCGGTGATGATGTCGGCGCGGACCGCGTCCCAACGGTCACCGAAGGCGGCGGCCAGCGACTGCACGGGGCCGGAGGCCTGCTCGAAGAACGCGAACGCCGCTTCGACGGACGCGAAGGACAGCGGCAGCTCGTGTTCGCGCACCGCGAGGTCCTCGATCGGTGCCCCGATGCTGAGCCGACGCAAGCCGTTCCGGTCGGCGAAGGGGCCGGCATCGACCACACCGACGATGTCCGCGTCGTGCTGCGCGGCGACGTGCATCATCCGCAGGAAGATCGAGGAGCGGCTCCACGCGGTGGTGAGGAGCTGTCCACCGGGGCGGGTCACGCGGATGAGCTCGGTGAGGCACCGCGCCGGGTCGTCGGTCAGGAAGGCCGCGAACACCGACAGCGTGACGTCGAAGGCGTCGTCCTCCCACGGCACGTGCAGCAGGTCGCCCTCCCGCCACTCGATCCGGAGCCCCTCGGCGGCTGCCCGACGGCGGGCGAGCGCGAGCAGGGACGGCGTCAGGTCGAACGCCGCCACCTCGGCGCCCGACCGCGCGGCCGCCAGTGCGGCGTTGCCGGTGCCGCTCCCCGCATCGAGGACGCGCCGAGCGGCAAGGTCGGTCTCGGCTACCACCCGGTCCGCCGCCGGCGCGAAGTGCGCAGCGATCCGGGGGTAGTCACCGACCGACCACAGGCGACGGATCGCGTCTCGGCGCTCATCCGGCGTGGTGCCCATGGTCACCCTCGCGCGTGCTCGTGGACCTGTTCGTGGGTGTGGTCGACACCAGGTGTGTCGTCATGGTCGTGGACGTAGCCGTCGGCGGCAACGTCCCACCGCGGCAGCGGATCCACCAGTGCCCGCCAGGCGGCAGGTCCCGCGGCGAACTCGCGATCGTCGAGCAGGGCGGGATCGAGGACCGCACGGACCGCGTCGGGGTCCAGGTCCTGGCCGATGAAGACCAGCTCCTGCCGGCGGTCGCCGACGACGTCGTCCCAGACGCGGCTGACCTGCGCGTCCTCCTCGTCATCGAGGTCCCACTCCGCGCGCGGTGTGTCGGCGAGCCACCAACCGGCGGGCTCGAGCCGCAGCCAGGGGCCGGCCTGCGACCAGGTGCCGCAGATGTCTGGTCGGGTCGCCAGCCACACCGTGCCCTTGGAGCGCAGGATGCCGTCGAGCTGGTCCGCCGCGGTCGCCAGCCGCTGAGGATGGAAGGGTCGACGGGCCCGGTACACGAAGCTCGAGATGCCGTACTCCTCGGTCTCGGGCACGTGTTCGAAGCCCTCCAGCTCCCGCAGCCAACCCGGCAGCAGCGCGGCCGCCTCGATGTCGAACCGGCCGGTGCCCACGACCTCGTACGGGTCGATGCGGCCGTGGACGGTCCGCAGCTGTCGGGCGTCGGGGTTGAGGACCCGCAGCGCCGCCTCGACCCGGCCGGTGAGCTCCTCGCCCGCGAGGTCGGTCTTGTTGACCACGAGCACGTCGGCGAACTCCACCTGGTCGATCAGCAGGTTCGACAGGGCACGGTCGTCTTCTGGCGCGGCCGCGAGGTCGCGGTCGCCGAGCAGGTCCTCGGTGCTGAGCTCGTCGAGGAAGGTCGAGGCATCGACCACCGTCACCATCGTGTCCAGCCGGGCGAGCTGCCCCAGGCTCTCGCCCGCGACGTCCTCGAAGGCGAAGGTGACGGCCACCGGGAGCGGCTCTGAGATGCCGGTGGACTCGATCAGCAGGTAGTCGAAGCGACCCGCTCGGGCGAGCTCGGCCACCTCGATGAGCAGGTCCTCGCGCAGCGTGCAGCAGATGCAGCCGTTGGACATCTCCACCAGCTGCTCGTCGAACCGGTCCAGTGACACCTCGCCACGCACCAGGTCGACGTCGATGTTGAGCTCGCTCATGTCGTTGACGATCACCGCGACCCGCATCCCGGCACGGTTGTGCAGCAGGTGGGTCAGCAGCGAGGTCTTGCCGGCGCCGAGGAACCCGGAGAGCACCGTCACCGGGAGGCGGCGCGTCGGGCCCGGTGCCGTAGGAGCGTGCGTCTCAGCCACGTTCGTAGCGGCGTCGGAAGCGTTCCACCCGACCGGCGGTGTCGACGATGAGCTGCTTCCCGGTGGAGAAGGGGTGGCTCGCTGAGGAGATGTCGACGTCGATCACGGGGTAGGTGTTGCCGTCCTCCCACACGATGGTCTGGTCGCTGCCCCGGGTGGAGCGGGTCAGGAAGGCGAAGTCGGCGGCGCGGTCGCGGAAGACCACCTGGCCGTACTCGGGATGGATGTCACGTTTCACGTCGCCCCTCGCTGTCGATGGGAAGGTTGGTCGCCAGGAGCTCGTCCTCGTCGCCCAGCCACGGCGCGAGCGGGTCGGGCCAGGTGCGCCAGACCTCCGCCCCCTGCGCGAGCTCCTCGTCGGTGAGCAGACAGGCGTCCAGGAGGCGGACCACCTCGTCGATGTCGCCGTCGAGGATGGTCAGGGACAGGTCCTGGACCCGGTCGCCGTAGTAGGGGTCCCAACGCCGTCCGGCGAGCTCCCGACGTCGCGGGTGGGCGCCCCGGTGCTCGACGACGGCGTCCAGCCAGGCATCGACCGCCCCCAGCTCGAAGCTGGTGCCGACCGCGTCGAGCTCGAGGACCGTGCCCGGCCGTGTTGCGACCCACAGCCAGCCCTGCGCGCGGACCAGCCCCTCCAGGAGTCCACCCTCGACCACCTCCAGCAGCCGGCCCGGGTGCAGGGGGCGGCGACGATGCCAGCACCGCTGTGCGATCCCGTGGGCGCGGACGCTGCCACGGCAGGCGGGCATGCCGGCCTGCAGCCGGGTGATGAAGGCTTCCCCGTCGTGCAGGCCGATGGTGATCCAGCGGGGGTCGTCGACCATCCGTTGGGGTTGCAGCCCCGACAGCGCCGCGGCCAGCGTCACGGCGCGCTCCGGTCCGCCGCTGTGCAGTACCAGGTCGCTGTGGGCGAGCTGGCGCGCGAGCACCTCCGCGGCCGTGCGGGGATCGTCACCGAGGTCCTCGATGGCGGCGAGCGGCTCGGGCGCCTGCAGGCGGGGCTCGAGGTGGGAGAGGTCGAGGGCGGTCGCGATCGTGGTCAGGTGGGCCGCGTCGTGCTCGTGGAGTGCGACCGCCACGCTCGCCGGCTCGACCGCCGGCGGCAGGACCAGCAGCACGCTGCGGTCCTCGAGCTCCGCCAGGACCGAGAGGGTGTCCTCGCGGAGCAGGCAGGACAGGCAGCACCCTCCCTCGACCGGCAGGGAGCGGTCCTCGCACCGGCCGGGTCCCTCGACGCGGCGGTGCACGGTGTCATCGATCGCCAGGGTCGTGAGCTCGTGGCGGACCACCACCAGCGACGCGTCGTGTGTCCGCGCGGCGGCGATCGCCCGTTCACGCAGCAACGGGTCGAGGGAGGCGAGCAGGGTGACGGTTGGAGGAGCCATGCGAGGGACGGTAACCTTTCTCGGAGTGATTCTCAAACAAGGATGCGTCGGGGCACGCCGGGCGGTGTTGCGCGAACGGCCTTCCCATCCCGCATCACGACCGAGGGAGTGCAGGCCTCATGGCGAAGAAGGACGGCAACCGGATCGCGGTCACGCTGCGCTCCACGGAGGGCACCGGCACCTCGTACCGGACCACCAAGAACCGCATCAACCAGCGGGAACGGCTCGAGCTGTACAAGTACGACAGGCGCCTGCGCCGCAAGGTGCTGTTCCGCGAGGCCCGGTGAGCGCCGCTGCCGCGGAGGTCTATCGCGGGCCTTTGGTGCCCAGGGCGAGGAGGTACTCGGCTGGGAACGTGACCTCGCGCCCGCCGGTGGTGTCGAGGCGTTCGAACAGCGCGGTCAGGTCCGCCTCGTAGGCCGGCCAGCGGTCCTCCGCTTCCGCCAGTGCCCGCGCTGCCGCCAGGGGGCCGAACAACCGGGTGTAGCACTCGACGGCGGCCTCGACCGAGTCGTGGGTGATCTCCCAGTGTTCGCGGCGGAAGCGCAGCCGCACGCCGGTGCCCTCGAACAGCGGCCGCACGTAGGTCTCGTCCCCCCAGCCGAGCGGCGGGTCGACGAAGTCCGGTGGGGTCGGCATGTGGGGCGCTGCGGCGGCGAAGAAGTCGCCCATGGCACCGTCCGGTGTCCAGCTCGCGACGCCGAGCCGTCCCCCGGGGGCCAGCACGCGGGCCAGTTCGTCGGCCACGACCTCGTGCCGGGGGGCGAACATCGCGCCGAAGCTCGACACCACGACGTCGAACCGCCCGTCGTCGAAGGGCAGTCGTTCCGCGTCACCTTCCTGCAGGGTCACCTCCACCTCGGCGTCAGCCGCCCGGTGTCGGGCGACCTCCAGCAGTTCCGGGGTGAGGTCGACGCCGGTCACCTGCCCACCGGACTGGGCGGCGGGGACGGTGGCGTTGCCCGTCCCGCAGGCCACATCCAGCACGATGTCCCCGGGGCGGACCGCAACCGCGTCGACCAGTCGCGCGCCGACGGCGTACAGCCCTTCGGTGCGCATCATCGCGTCGTAGTCGCCCGTGGCCCAGGTCCGTCGCGCCACCTGCTTGTGTTCGGTCAGTCCGTGCATCGAGCTGTCTCCTCATCGGGGAGCCCGACGGTGCACCCCGTAGCGACGGAACGCGTCGCCTGTGCAGGCCCACCTGCAGCCGCGGCGGATATGGCCCGGACAGGCCATCCGGGCCATCCGGGCCTCGGAGCGCGCTGATCTGGTCCTCAGAGCGCACCGAGCCGGGTCGCGCGGGCGACCGCCGCCGCTCGGGTCGAGCAGCCCAGGCGCGTGTAGATGTTCGCGACGTGGCGGTGGACCGTGTGCTCGCTCAGCACGAGCCGTTCCGCCACCTCCTGGTCGGTCAGACCCTCCGCGATGAGCCCCAGCACCTCGAGCTGGCGCGCGGTGAGGGGGTGGGCGCCAGGTCTGTCCCCGCCGTGTCCGCTCAGCACCGCCTGGGCCCGGGTGCGCTCCGCCGGCCGGGCGTCGCCCAGGCCGGCGAGGGCCGCACGGGCCTCGCGGACCGCCGCGTCGTGGCGGTGCAGCGCCGATAGCGTCTCCGCGAGCTCCACCCGGACGGCGGCTACCTCCAGGGGTGCCCGGGAGCGCAGCAGCAGATCGATCGCGTCCTCGAACCGGTCACAGGCCTCCCCAGGGGCGCCGCGGCCCCGGGCGACGCGCCCGGCGGCGACGGCAGCAGCCGCGTGCAGCGGTGCGCTATCCACCTGCGCCGCGATCCGTCGCAGCTCCTGCGCGTGGCGGTCGGCGGTCCCATGGTCCCCGAGCTCGAGCTCAGCGCGGACCAGCAGTTCGAGCGCGTCGGCTCGCCGGGCGGCGTGCTCGTCCGGTAACCGTCGCAGCATGCGGCGCAGCAGGTCCCGCGCGTCGGCCGGGTCCTGGCGGTCGAGGCTGATCGCCGCCAGCCCGCGCAGGGCGAGCGGGTGGGAGGTAGCCGCCTCGAACAAGGTCACCGCCGCGTCCTCCCGGCCCTGCAGCCGACGCAGCTCCCCGAGCCGCACCAGTGCCTCGGGGCGCCAGGTGGGACGCTGCTCGCTGATGGCCTCCACCGCTGCCAGCAGGACGCGCTCCGCGTCGTCGAGCCGGCCGCGCCAGGTGAGGATCGCGCCGTGGTGCGCGCTGCAGACCCCCCGTAGGAAGCGCGCGTTGGTCCGCTCGCTGAAGGCGGCGACCTGCGCGCACCACTGGGCCCCGCGGTCGTACTCGCGACGGTCCTCGCAGGCATCCAGCAGCAGGCAGCACGACCAGGCCGCCGGTGCGAGGTTCTCGTACTCCCCGGCCAGGGCCGCCGTGGACGCTTCGCTGAGCCGGTGCAGGCCCGCCTCCACCTGGCCCGACCGCAGCTGCGCGACGCCCTGGGTGGCGACGGCGAACATCTCGAGATCGACCTGCGCGTGCCACCGCCCGACGTCGGCAGCCTCCTCGGCGCGGCGCAGTGCCACCTCGATGTCGCCGTCCTCGAGGGCGTGGTGCGCCGCGAACACCGCGAGCCAGCCCTGCTCCGGGCACGGGTCGAGGTCGGCGACGAGCCGCGCCGCGCGACCGAACCAGCCCTGAGCCACCGCCGGCTCACCGCGCAGATCGGCGTGGTCGTCGGCCAGCCACAGCGCCATGCGTGCTGCAGCGCGATCCTCCCCGGTCTCGCGGTAGACCCGGTAGGCGCGCTCGCGGGCGTGGATGCAGGCCTCGACGTCGTCGAGCCACCAGGCCGCCCAGCTCAGCCCCTCGAGGGCCTCGCCCGTCGCCTCGCGGTCGACCGCCGTGCTGAAGCGGTCCGACGCCTGCCGCCACTCCCGCCGCGCGAGCGCATCCCAGCCCGCGCCGACCGTCGCTGAGCGGTGTGGGTCCTGGGGCATCACCAGCAGCGTAAGGCACCCGCTGGCCCGGTGAGCTGGGAAGAGGTCCCTGGGTCCTTCGGCCCTGTGAGGCCGCGCTGACGAAGGTAACCCTCACCTCAGGCGGCAGCGTGGCCGTCAGCTCCCACCGAGGTTTCCCATGACCCTCGATCAGGCACCACTGCGCACGGCGGTCACCGTCTCCACGCTCGGTCTCCCGGCGACTGAGCAGCACCGACTCACGGCACTCGGCCTGCGTCGCAACGCGCGGGTCGAGGTGGTGCGTCGTGCACCCTTCGGTGGGCCGCTCGCGGTGCGCGTGTCCGGCGGCAGCCTGCTGGCGCTCCGCCGCCGACAGGCCCAGCACGTCCTCGTCGCGGAGGTGGGCGCTGATGGCTGAGCGCAGTACGCGTGGCGCCGATCAGCCGACGCGGGCGCTGCACATCGCCCTCGCCGGGAACCCCAACGTCGGCAAGTCCAGCCTGTTCAACCGGCTGACGGGGTCCCAGCAGCACGTGGCCAACTGGCCCGGCAAGACCGTGGAGCGCCACACCGGCACGTTCTCGATCGGCGACATCGAGGTGGCCTGCATCGACCTGCCGGGCACCTACAGCCTGGCCGGGAACTCCCCCGAGGAGCGCATCGCCGCCGAGGCCCTGCTCGATTCGGCCCTGGACGGGGTGGTACTCGTCCTCGACGTCACGAACCTCGAGCGCAACCTCTACCTCGCTGCCCAGATCGCGGAGCTCGGGCGGCCGATGGTCGTGGTGTGCAACATGGCCGATGCCGCCGAGCGGGACGGGTTGCTCCTCGACGACCAGGCGCTCAGCCGTGCCTTCGCGGCGCCGGTCGTCCGCACCGTCGCGCGGGACGGGCGCGGCCTCGAGGCGCTGCGGGACGCGATCGCGTCGGTGGCGCCGCGCATCGGCAACGCGGCGACGGAGGGGACACGATGAGCGGCGGCGTGCACACCCCAACCCTGCCCATCGCCCACCACGCCGAGGTGGAGGCGGCGATCGCGGAGCTGCTGCCGGCGGTCGCCTCGTTGCACCTCGATGTAGCCGTCGACGCCCGGGGGCTCGTGGTCCGACTGCTCGAGGAGGAGCCGGTCGCCACCGCACTGGTCGCCGAGGCCCGGGGTGGGCAGGCCGTACTGGCCCGTGTGGCCGCTGTCAGCGCGCGGATCCGTGACGCGGTCGGCGCGCCCACCGCCCTGGTGATCGCCGATCGCCGGTACGAGTGGGCGCACGATGTGGCGTCCGCCGTCCTGTCCCGGGAGACGAGCCCACGCGCACGGAGCGACCGGCTGGATGCGGTGCTGACCCATCCCTGGTTCGGGCTGCCGATCTTCCTCGCGGCGCTGTGGCTGACCTTCACCCTCGTGGTCGAGGTCGCTGACCCCTTCATCGGTTGGATCGAGGAGCTCACCGAGGGGCCGCTCGCCCGCCTCACCACCGCGCTGCTCGAGGTCGTCGGGCTCGCGGGGACCTGGATGGAGGGCGTGCTGGTCGACGGGCTGCTCGCGGGCGTCGGCGCGGTACTGGTCTTCCTGCCCGTGCTCGGGATGCTCTACCTCGCGCTCGGTGTGCTGGAGGACTCCGGCTACATGGCCCGGGCCGCCTTCCTGATGGACCGGTTGATGTCGCCCATCGGCCTGTCCGGCAAGAGCATCCTGCCGCTGCTGCTGGGGTTCGGGTGCAACGTGCCCGGGGTGTACGCGACCCGGGTCCTGGAGCGGCGCCGCGATCGCATCCTCACCGGACTGCTGCTGCCCTTCGTCTCCTGCGCGGCCCGGTTGCCGGTCTACGTGCTTCTGGCCACGGTGTTCTTCACCCGCTCCTCCGGCACCGTCGTGTTCGCGATGTACCTGCTCAGCATCGCCACGGTGCTCGGGCTCGGTGCGGTCCTGGACCGCGTGCTGCTGCGTGCCGAGCGCACGTCGTCCTTCGTCCTGGAGCTGCCCGCCTACCGGCGCCCCAGTGCCCGCGTGCTGGGCCGCTACGTCGGGCAGCGTGTCGGCGCCTTCCTCAAGGAAGCCGGTCCGGTCATCCTGGTCGGGGCCATGGGTGTGTGGTTGCTGCTCGCGATCCCCGTGACGGGGGAGGGGCGTTTCACCGACACCGAGCTCGAGGACAGCGCCTTCGCCGCGACCTCCCGGGTCGTGGCGCCTACCCTGACGCCCGCCGGCATCGGCAGCTGGGAGGTCACCGGCAGCCTGCTCACGGGGCTCGTTGCCAAGGAGATCATGGTCGCCTCGATGTGGCAGGTCTTCGATGCGGAGCCCGAGGAGGCGGCCGAGGACGAACCGAGCGTCGGCGAGGACCTCACAGCGATCGCGACCGGGTTCCTCGCCGCCGGTCGGGACGCCGTCCTGGCGCTCCCCGCCATGGTCGGGTGGGAGCTGCGTGCGGAGGAGGACGACGACACCGGTGGCCTCGCGGTGCCGCTGCACGAGAGCCTGGAGGAGAGCAGCGGGGGGCACGCGACGGCAGCGGCGTTGGCATTGATGGTGCTCGTGCTCCTCTACGTGCCGTGCTTCGCCACCATCGCCGCGCTCCGGCAGGAGCTCGGCGCACGCTGGGCGCTGCTGTCGGTGGCCCTCAGCCTGGGCGTTGCCTGGATCGGCGCCACCCTGGTGTTCCAGACCGGGCGGCTGCTGGCTGTGCTCGTCGGGGGAGGGTGAGGCCCCATGCTGCTCGCCCTGCAGCAGGAGATCGAACGTGCCGGGGGCACCAGCCTGGACCTCACGGCGCTGGCGCGCCGGTTGGGTATCGATCGTGAGGTCGCCCGCGCGATGTTGCGTGAGGCCGGTACCCGGGGCTGGTTGCCGGCGGTGGACATCGTGCCCCTCCCCAGCGGGTGCGGTACGTCGCGGTGTTCGCCCGACATGGCTGTGGGAGCCTGCCGGCGTTGCCCGCTCGCCCGGTGACGCCGGCAGCGGACGGGTGACGGCGCCGTGTCGAAGCCACCGGGCCGTCGGGGTAGAAACCCCACGAGCCCGCACGCCGGGTCCCGTGGTCGAACGCCGCAGCGTCACGGGTACTCCGGCCCCAGCCATCCGGGATCTACCACCCCTTGCCGCGCGGCTTCCGGCGATCGGTGTGCGTTCTCAGCACAGGACCCATCCAGGGGGTTGCGTGCTGAAGAGCGATGACGCATGCTGGGAGCGGTCCCAAGAGAGATGGTCAGCCGTCCCCCGAGAGACTTTGAGTACGGAACTGCGGCCTATCTGGCGGGATGGGAGCAGTCCCAGGGAGGGGAGGTGGGAGCATGACGAAGCTGACGTTGGAGCGGGTGGCGGAACTCGCCGGCGTGTCACGCTCCACCGCCTCGCGGGCCATCAACGGCCAGGACGGTGTGCGCCCCGAGATCCGGCGCCGCGTCCTCGATGTCGTCGAGATCACCGGTTTCGTCCCCCACGCCGCCGCTCGCAGCCTCGCCGGCCAGCGCTCGAACATCCTCGGCCTGGCCATCCGGCAGACTACCGAGCAGGTCTTCAGCGATCCCTTCTTCGCCGGGCTCGTCCAGGGCATCTCGGGCGCCTGCAACGCCCAGGACCAGACGCTCTCGCTCTTCCTGCTGCAGTCCGCCGACGGGGAGGACCGACTCCCGGTCCGCATGCTGCGCACGAAGCTGGTGGACGGGCTCATCGTCACCGCGACCTTCACCGATGACCCGCTGGTATGGCAGCTGTCGGAGTCGGGGATCCCCTTCGTGATGGTCGGTGAGGCGGGCCAGCCGGACCTCTCCTCGGTCGAGGCGGATAACGACGGCGGCGCCGCCCTCGCCGCACGACACCTGCTGGAGCTCGGAAGGCGGCACATGGCCACCGTCACGGGCCCGTTGCGCAACAGCGCGGCGGCACGACGTCTGCTCGGCTTCGAGCGGGCGCTCGCCGCGGAGGGTGTTCCCCTCGACCCGCGGCTGGTGGCGGAGGCTGACTTCACCGAGGAGGGCGCGTATGCGGCCACCGTCCAGCTGCTGGATGGTGCGCCGGACGCCATCTTCGCGGCTTCCGACCGGATGGGGGTCGGCGTGATGCGGGCGGTGAAGGACGCCGGACTGCACGTCCCCGACGACGTGGCCGTGATCGGGTTTGACGACCTGTCCCCGGCGCTCGAGACGGAACCGCAGCTCACCACGGTCCGCCAGGAGGTGGCGCAGCTCGGCACCGTGGCGGTGGACCTGCTGCTCGAGCGTGTGCGGACCCCCGAGGTTCCTCCACGCCGGGTCGAGCTCCCGACGACCCTGGTCGTGCGTGGCTCCACGGTTCCGACGGCGCAGCGGGAGGTGCTGGTCCGATGAGCGCACCCCGCAGTCAGCGTCTCCTCCTGCCCTGTTCGGGAGCGCTCCCACACTCTGCTCTTGCGCCTGGGCCTACCACCCTGTCCCGACGACGGAACGCCGCGGGAGCGCCTGCGTCAGGGCGGCCCCGATCGCGGCAAACGGCCCCACTTCACACGTAGCGAACGAGAGCGACGCTCGACCCAGCCCCGCCGCCCCGAGTCGGATGAGGGAACAGGGGGACCGCAACCTATGCGGGAGCGCTCCCAAGCAAGGAGGCATCCGCACACCGGTGAAGGTGCAGCGACCTCGCGACACCGACACCTCACACCAGAACCCAGCAGCACCGGAACGGCATAACGCCGGATCGGCCCACGAGAGGACGCAGGGCGATGGCTCTGCGAGGAGGCAGGAACACCATGCGCAAGTTCACCCCGATCGCAGCCCTGGTGGCGCTCGCGGTCCTGCTCGCCGCCTGCGGCGGCGACAACGGCGACGACACCGGCGCCGCGACCGACGACAACGGCACGCAGGCCAGCGGTGAGGACATCACCCTGAACCTCTGGACCTTCGGCAACTTCGGCTACGACGAGTTGATCGAGGAGTACGAGGCGGACAACCCCGGCATCACCATCGAGACCCTGATCCAGGAGTTCGACCCGCACCACGACGCGCTGGTGACCTCCATCGCCGCGGGCAGCGGTGGTCCGGACATCGCGGCCGTCGAGGTGGCTTTCATCGGCGCCTTCACCAACGAGGCGGAGTCCTTCGTCAACGTCCTCGACTACGGGGCCGAGGAGATCCGGGACGACTACCTCGACTGGAAGTGGGACCAGGCCACGACGCTGGACGGCTCGGCCACCATCGGGCTGCCCACCGACGTCGGCGGCATGGCGATCTGCTACCGCAGCGACCTGTTCGAGGAGGCCGGCCTGCCGACCGACCGCGACGAGGTCTCCGCGCTCTGGGAGAACTCCTGGGAGGACTACATCGAGGTCGGGAAGCAGTACAAGGAGGCCACCGGCCGCGACTTCATCGACAACGAGGGCCTGCTCTGGGACGCCGTTGTCAACCAGTCACCGGAGACCTACTACGACAGCGATGGTGAGCTGATCTACGCCGACAGCGAGCAGGTCCGCTACGCCTGGGACATCGTCGTCTCCGCACTCGAGGCGGAGATCGACGCCAAGACCCCGGCCTGGAGCGCCGAGTGGAACGCAGGGATGAACAACGGTGACTTCGCCGTGCTGACCTGCCCTGCCTGGATGCGTGGCTACGTCGAGGACCAGGCACCCGACACCGCCGGGAACTGGGACATCGCGACCGTGCCGGAGGGCGGCGGGAACTGGGGCGGTTCGCACCTGGTGATCCCGGCCCAGTCGGAGCACCCCCAGGAGGCCTACGACTTCATGTCCTGGATCCTCGCCCCCGAGCAGCAGCTGCGGGTCTTCGAGGGCACCGGCAACTTCCCCTCCACCCCCGAGGTCTTCGACTCGGAGCCGATGCGGGAGTTCGTCAGCGACTTCTTCAGCGGCGCCCCGCTCGGTGAGATCTACGCCGACAACGCCCTGGACGTCGTCGCCCAGAACATCGGCCCGAACTACAACCTGATCAACCAGGAGTTCGGCGAGGCCCTCAACCGCATCTCTGACGGCATCGAGTCGCCTGAGGATGCGTGGGAGACCGCGCTGGACAACATCGCCCGCGAGTTGGGCTTCTAGCTCGACGGTCGGCGGCTGGGGCTTCTCACGGCCCAGCCGCCGACCCCTTGCACCGTCACATGCCGCCGGGAGCTGGCGGCGGGGAGGAGCACCACCGTGAGCGCAACGAGCGAGGCGCTCGTCGGCTCGGCTGTCGACGAGGACCAACCACCACCGCGCAGGAAGCGGCGATCGTCGCTGCACGGACCTGCGCACGAGGAGCCGTGGGCTCCGTACCTGTTCATCTCACCCTTCTTCATCCTGTTCTCCATCTTCGGCGTCTTCACCCTCCTCTACACCTTCTGGGTCTCCCTGCACGACTGGAGCCTGCTGGGCGGTATGAACGCCTTCGTCGGCCTCGAGAACTACGCCCGGCTGTTCGAGGACCCGCGCTTCCTCAGGGCCACCGTCAACACCTTCTCCATGCTGCTGCTGTCGACGGTTCCCCAGATGGCCATGGCACTGGTGCTGGCTGAGATCCTCAACGACCGGCTGCTGCGCGGGTCCCACCTGTTCCGCAGCGGACTGTTGGTCCCCAACATCACCTCGGTCGTGGCCATCGCGATCGTCTTCCAGTCGTTGTTCGCCCGGCAGAACGGGCTGATCAACGCCGTCATCCAGCTGCTCGGCTTCGAGCCCCTGAACTGGCACGCCGGCCGCCTGAGCTCCCACATCGCCATCGCCTCGATGGTCAACTGGCAGTTCACCGGCTTCAACACCCTCATCTTCCTGGCCGCCCTCCAGGCGATCCCACTGAGCTACTACGAGGCGGCGCAGATCGACGGTGCGAACCGCATCCAGCGCTTCTTCCGCATCTCCCTGCCGCTACTGCGGCCCGCGATCCTGTTCGCCGTGGTCCTGTCGGTGATCGGGCAGCTCCAGCTGTTCGCCCAGCCGATGCTCTTCGGCGCCGGCGCCGGAAGTACCAGCGGTGGCAACGACAACCAGTACCTCACGGTGCTGCTGTACCTGTACGGCCAGGCGTTCCAGCAACCCTTCCGGTTCGGCTACTCGGCCGCGATCGCGTGGACGCTGGTGATCATGTCCGCGGTCGCCGCGGCGCTGGTGTTCGGCGTGAACGCACTGCTCGACCGCCGCGAGGACCGGGCGGAGCGTCTGCACCGGAAGGCCGTCGCCGCCCGTCGCAACAAGGAGGTGTCCCGATGACCACGCTTGAGAAGGTCACGACCCGCGGTAACGGGTCGAACGGTGGTTCCGACGCCATCCTCAAGGAGCGTTCCCCGCTGGTGCGCGGCGCGAACGCGGTGCGGCGTTCGGGGGTGAAGTACACGATCCTCGGGCTCGCGCTCGCGGTCTCGGTGTTCCCCTTCTACTGGATGTTCGTGGTCGCCTCCAACAGCAACGCGGTGATGAGCCAGTTCCCCCCCCGGGTCATCCCCGGGCCGAACTTCCTCACTAACGCCCAGCTCGCGTTGGAGGGCGTGCCCTTCGTCACGGCCCTGCTGAACTCCTTCGTCGTCGCCTCGGCGATCACCATCTCCGTGCTGTTCTTCAGCACCATGGCCGGGTTCGCCTTCGCGAAGATGCGGTTCCGTGGACGCGGGGGTCTGTTCACCTTCGTCCTCGGCACCATGCTGGTGCCACAGCAACTCGGCCTGATCCCGCTGTTCATCCTGATGGGCTACTTCGGATGGATCGGTGACCTGCGTGCGGTGATCGTGCCCTCCCTGGTGACCGCCTTCGGGGTGTTCTGGATGCGGCAGGTCGTGGCCGGCTCGGTCCCCGACGAGCTGCTGGAGGCCGCGCGCATGGACGGCTGCTCGATCTTCCTCATGGTCCGTCACGTGGTGTGGCCCTCCGTCGCACCCGGTGCGGCGGTGCTCGGCCTCTACACCTTCCTGTTCGCCTGGAACGACTTCCTGTGGCCCCTGGTCGTGCTCGGCAACAACCCGTCGAGCCACACGATCCAGATCGCGCTCAGGACCCTGAGTGACACCTACTACGTCAACTACAGCATGGTCATGGCGGGCACGCTGCTCAGCGTGGTCCCTCTGATGATCGTGTTCGTGCTCTTCTCCCGGCAGATGGTCGCCGGTGCGATGGATGGTGCGGTCAAGGGCTGACCAGGCACTCGCGACATCCCGGGCGCCGCGGTGAGAGACTGGCCGCGGCGCCCGCTCCGATACCAGGAAAGAGGAACCGATGGACCAGCCCGCGACGGGAAGACTCATCGAGGTGGACGGCCAGCGGTGGTACCGCATCGAGCACCTCGAGGCGATGCCGCCCTTCCTGACCACGGTGGTGTCCGACAGCGATCTGTGGCTGTTCGTCTCCAGTGCCGGTCCGCTGACCGCCGGACGGGTGGACGCCGACCACGCGCTGCTGCCGTACGAGACCGACGACCGTCTCCATCGTGCCGTCGGGGTCTCCGGGCCGGTCACGGTGCTGGCCCGGGGCGACGGCCCGGCGCGCGAGGTGTGGCGACCCTTCGCGCGCCGGGTGGAGCCGGGGTGCGCCCGGGCGCTGGAGAAGCACGAGCTCGGCACGGCACTGACCTTCGAGGAGGTCAACGCCCGGTGGGGTCTGCGGGTGCGCATGACCTGGGAGCCCTCGCGGGCCTACGGCTGGGTCCGACGCGTGGAGCTGACCGACCTCACAGGTGACGGCGCCGAGGTGGAGGTCACCGACGGTCTGCTGGACGTGATGCCCGCGGGCATCGACGCGGAGACCGAGCGGCGCGCCTCCAACCTCGCCGACGCCTACAAGCGCTCCGAGTCGGGCCCTTGGGGTACGGCAGCGGTCTATGCCCTCGAGTCCGGCATCACCGATCGCGCCGAGCCCTCCGAAGCCCTGTCCGCGACGCTGGTGTGGTCGCACGGGCTCGATGCGGCCGAGGTCCATCTCGACGAGGGCGTGCTCGCGGACGCCATCGAGGGCAGGGACCGGGAACCCATCTCGCTGCTGACCGGCCGTCGCGGGTCCTACCTCCTGCGCGGACGTGCCGCGGTGCCGGCCGGTGGGACGAGCACCTGGATGCTCGTCGCCGACACCGGGCTGGGGCACGCGCAGTTGCACGACCGGCTGCTGGTGGCCACCGACCCTACGGCCGGCGAAGCGGTGCGCGCCGACGTTGAGGCCGGCGCGGTCCACCTCGGTGGGCTGCTGGCCGCTGCGGACGCCCGACAGCGGACCGCTGACCCCGTCGCGGACGCCCACCACCTCTCGAACGTGCTGTTCAACAGCATGCGGGGTGGGATCTTCGTCGACGGCTACGAGGTCGACACCGCCGACCTCGGACGGTTCCTCGCGGTACGCAACCGCGACGTCCACGTGCACCACGCGATGGCGATCAGCGCGCTCGGCGACCGCACGGACCGCGGGTCGCTGCTGCAGTTCGCCGAAGCGCAGGGCGACCCCGATCTGCTCCGACTGGTGCTCGAGTACCTGCCGCTGGCTTTCTCGCGGCGCCACGGCGACCCCAGCCGGCCGTGGAACCGCTTCTCGATCCGGGTGACCGACGAGGAGGGCAACCCCCTGCTCCGCCACGAGGGTAACTGGCGCGACATCTTCCAGAACTGGGAGGCGCTGCTGCGCTCCTACCCCCGCTACCTCGCGGGCGTGGTCGCGACCTTCGTCAACGCCAGCACCGCCGACGGGCACAACCCCTACCGGATCGCCCGGGAGGGCATCGACTGGGAGGTCCCCGACCCGGAGGATCCGTGGAGCAACATCGGGTACTGGGGCGATCACCAGATCGTCTACCTGCTGCGGCTGCTGGAGGGCTGGGAGGCCGCCGAGCCCGGCGCTCTGGCCTCCTGGTTGGATCGTGCGGTGTTCACCTACGCCGACGTGCCCTACCGCATCGCCGGGTACGAGCAGCTGCTCATCGATCCGCGGGACACCATCACCTTCGACGACGCGCGTGAGGCCGCGGTGGAGGAGCGCGTCGCCGCCACCGGCGCCGACGGCAAGCTGCTGGTCGCTGATGGTGACCTGGTCCGGGTCACGATGGCGGAGAAGCTGCTGGTGCCCGCGCTGGCCAAGCTGTCCAGCTACGTGGCGGGTGGTGGCATCTGGATGCACACCCAGCGCCCGGAGTGGAACGATGCCAACAACGCCCTTGCCGGCTACGGCCTGTCGATGGTCACCCTGTACCAGCTGGAGCGCTACCTCGGTTTCCTCGAGGAGCAGCTGGTCGACGGCCGCGACGCACCCGTGATCATCAGTCGACCCGTGCACACGTGGCTGGCCGATCTCACCGACGCCCTGGCGAGCGTTGATCCGCAGGCGGCGGTGAGCGACCCGGCCGCGCGCCGCACGCTGCTGGACGCGCTCGGTCGCGCCGGTGCGGCGCACCGCGACCACCTCGATGCGGGGTTCGACACCACGACCACCCCGGTCGAGGTGGCGGAGGTCGCACGATTGCTGACCACGGCGCGGGACCACCTCGACGCGACGATCCGCGCAGCACGACGCGAGGACGGGCTCTACCACGCCTACAACCTGGTGGACTTCCCCGACGACGACACCGCGGTGGTCGAGCACCTCCCGGCGATGCTCGAGGGCCAGGTCGCCGTGCTCGGCACCGCTGCGCTCACCGCGGCGAAGGTTGCTGACCTCGTCGACGCGCTGTACGACTCCGCGCTCTACCGCGCCGACCAGGACTCCTTCCTGCTGTACCCCATCCCCGAGCGGCCGGGCTTCCTGGAGCGCAACACGATCCCCGCCGATGCGGTCGCCGCACACCCGGTGCTCGAGCGGCTCGTGCAGGGGCGTGCCGGCATCATCCAGCGCGATGCGAGCGGCAACCTGCACTTCCGTGCCGACCTGACGAACGCGGCTGCGCTCGGCGCGGCCATGGCGCAGGCCGGCTGGTCCGAGGCCGAGCAGGCCGAGGTCCAGCAGGTGTACGAGCGACTGTTCAACCACCACGCCTTCACGGGCCGGTCCGGCGGGATGCACGGCTACGAGGGCATCGGCTCCATCTACTGGCACATGGTGGCCAAGCTCCTGCTCGCCGTGCAGGAGCGCACCATCGAGGTCGAAGCACAGGGCGACGCCGCCCTGCACGACCGGCTGACGGGCTGCTACCGACGCCTCAGGGACGGGTTCGGGTTCCGCAAGGACCCGGCGACCTACGGCGCCTTCCCCACCGACTGCTACTCCCACACCCCGGCCCACGCCGGTGCGCAACAGCCGGGCATGACCGGCCAGGTCAAGGAGGAGGTCCTCAGCCGCGGTGGGGAGCTCGGCCTGCGTCTGAGCGACGGCCGGCTCTCCCTCGGGGTGCCCCTGCTCCCCGACGGGGAGCTGTGGGCCGAGCTCGGTGACGGCCAACGGGGCTTGGAGGCCACCTTCTGCGCCACGCCGATCCGGGTGCTGCTCGCCAGCGAGGACGGCGTCAGGGTCAGCCGGGCCGACGGCAGCGTCGAGCAGCGCGGTGGCCGGTCCCTGACCGCCGAGGAGACCGCCGCCATCCTCGACCGCGACGGCGCGATCACGCGACTGGAGTTCTCCGTCGCCCGCAGCGCCTGACCGGCGCACCCACGGGGTGACCGCCACAGTCGTGGCTGGTGCGGCACCCCACCGACCCCACACCGACCGCGTGCACGAGGAGCGCCCGATGACCCTGCCCACCGTCACCAGCCGTGTCGACGACCTCCTCGCGCGGATGACCCTCGAGGAGCGGATCGGCCAGATCACCCAGGTCGACCGCACCGCCATCACGCCCGAGGAGGTGGCGGAGTACGCCATCGGCTCGGTGCTGTCGGGCGGCGGTGGGAACCCGGAACCGAACACCCCGACGGCCTGGCGCGCCATGGTCGACAGCTACGTCGAGGCATCGCGCCGTTCGCGTCTCGGCGTCCCGCTGCTCTACGGCACCGACGCGGTCCACGGGCACAACAACGTGGTCGGTGCCACGATCTTCCCGCACAACATCGGGCTGGGCGCGGCGGGGGATCCCGCGTTGGTCCGTGCCATCGGTCGTGCCACGGCCATCGAGACCGCCGCGACGGGGGCGCGCTGGACCTTCGCACCCACCGTCGCCGTGCCCCAGGATCCCCGCTGGGGGCGGACCTACGAGGGGTACGGACAGGACCCGGCCCTGGTCGCCCGCCTGGGCACCGCGCTCGTCGACGGGTTGCAGGGCGACGCGGAGGTCATCGATGTCTTGGCCTGTGCAAAGCATTTCATCGCGGACGGGGCTACCACCTATGGCACGACCGGCGGTGCCCAGTGGGTGGAGTGGTGGCAGCGTTCCTACAGCATCCCCAACTGGCGGATCGACCAGGGGGATGCACGTATCGACGAGGCCACCTTGCGTTCGGTCCACCTGCCGGCCTATCACGAGGTCGTCGGGCGGGGCGTGGGCAGTGTGATGGCGTCCTACTCCTCCTGGAACGGCGTCAAGGTCCACGGCCACCGGTGGCTGCTCACCGAGCTGCTCAAGGGGGAGCTGGGTTTCGAGGGGTTCGTGGTCAGCGACTACGTCGCGGTCGACCAGCTCAGCCCCGACTACCGCGAGGCGGTGGTGACCGCCCTGGAGGCGGGTGTGGACATGGTGATGGTGCCCTTCGACCACACCCGGTTCCGGGAGACGGTCCGTGAGGTGGTGTTGGCGGGGGAGCTGTCCGAGGAGCGGCTGAACGACGCCGTGCGGCGGATCCTGCGGGTCAAGGACGCGATGGGTCTGCTGGACGGACAGGAGCCGGCGCTGCCCCATCCCTCCGTGTTGGGCGCATCGGACCACCGGGCGCTCGCCCGTCGGGCTGCGCTTGCAGGAGCCGTCCTGTTGGCCGACGCGCACGATGTCCTGCCCCTGACCGGGACGCCGAACGTGCTGCTGGCCGGCGCCGCTGCGGACGATGTCGGCCTGGCCTGCGGTGGGTGGACGATCGAGTGGTCAGGGCGCCGCGGGGCCATCACCCCTGGCCGCACCCTGGCGGACGGGCTCCGCGACCACCTCGGTGGCAGCCTCGCGGTGACCGGCGCCACCGCGGAGGACCTCTCCCCGCTCGATCAGATGGCCGCGGAGGTCGGTGTCGTCACCGTCCACGAGGAGCCCTACGCCGAGGGCATGGGCGATACGGCCACGCTGGTCCTGGATGCCGCGCAGCAGGCGCTGGTGGCCCGTGTGGCCGAGGTGGTGGACCGCGTGATCCTGGTGGTCTACGCCGGCCGTCCCTTGGTCCTGGGCCCGGCGCTCGACCACGCGGACGCGGTCGTCGTCGCCTGGTTGCCGGGCAGCGAGGCCGACGGGCTGGCCGACCTGCTGGTCGGGGCCGCCCCCTTCCGGGGACGTCTGCCCGTGGACTGGCCCGCAGCCGATCCTGCCCCCGACGCGGGCCCCCCACAGGACCAGGCGCCGAGGTGGCGCCGCGGGCACGCCCACGGCGTGGCAGGCTGAGGCGACACCCGCCCGACGACGCGTGATGCCGCCACGTCGCCGAGGGCCGCCAGGCGCCGACGGACGACCACCAGGGAGCCCCATGGACAGCGAGCCCTTCGGTACCGCAGACGGTGCGTCGGCCCGTTGCTACACCCTCCAGGGGGCGGGAGGGCGCCTCGCCCGTGTCACCGACCACGGGGCCACCCTCGTGGCGGTGCACGCCCCTGACCGCGACGGGGTGGTGGACGACCTGGTGTGCGGCTTCGACCGCGTGGAGGGCTACCGCGCCCCGGCCAACCCCTACTTCGGTGCGACCATCGGGCGGGTCGCCAACCGCATCGCCAACGGGCGTTTCACCCTCGAGGGCACGACCTACCAGCTCGCGTGCAACGAGCCGCCGCACCACCTGCACGGCGGCGCCGAGCGGTCCTTCGACAAGGTGGCGTGGGAGCTCGTGGACCACGCGAGCGACCGGGTGACCCTGCGCCACCGCTCGCCGGACGGGACCGAGGGCTACCCCGGCACCGTCGAGGTGGAGGCGACCTATGCGTTCGAGGACGACACCCTCGTGGTGCACTACCGGGCCACCACCGACGCGGTCACGCCCCTCAACCTCACCAACCACGCCTACTGGAACCTGTCGGGGGCCGGCGCCGGGGACGTGCTCGATCATGCACTGACCGTGCTGGCCGATCGTTCCTCCGAGGTGGACGCGCACTTGATCCCCTCGGGCGACCTCCTGCCGGTCGACGGCACGCCGTTGGACCTTCGCTCGCCGTGCCGTCTCCGGGAGGGGGTCACCGCGCTGCGCGACGTCCCCGGGGCCGGTGGGTACGACCACAACCTGGTGCTCCAGGGCACGCCAGGCGAGGTACGGCCTGCTGCGGTGCTGCACGACCCGGACTCGGGTCGGGTCCTGGAGCTCTCCACCGACCAGCGGTGCCTCCAGGTGTACTCCGGGAACCAGCTGCACCCGCCGGTGGCCGGCAAAGGCGGGCACACCTACGGCCTGCACGGTGCCCTGTGTCTGGAGCCGCAGGGCTTCCCCGACGCGGTGAACCACCCCGACCTGCCCTCGGTGCTGCTCGCGCCGGACGAGGTCTACGAGCATCACACCAGGTTCCGGCTCACCGTCCGACCGTGAGGTGCCGACCGCGGCGTCCGGGTCACTGCGCCAGGGGCAACATGTACCGCCAGATGGCGATGACGTGGGCGGCGCCACCGATCACCACCAGGGCGTGGAACACCTCGTGGAAGCCGAACCACCGCGGCCAGGGATCCGGTCGTCGGCGGGCGTAGATCACGCCGCCGACCAGGTAGGCGGTGCCGCCGACGATCACGAGCAGCACCCCCGGGAGCGGGAGTACCTCCGCGATCCGCAGCAGTGGGATGGCACCGAGTGCACCGAAGGACGCGTAGGCCGCCACGGTCAGCCACCGGGGACCGGTGAGCGGGGAGGCGGCCACCACGGCACCGATGACGGCGACGGTCCACGCCACCACCAGGCTCCAGGTCCGCCAGGCGCCGGACAGGGTGTGCACGGCCACCGGCGTGAAGGTCGCCGCGATGAACAGCTGGATCATCGCGACGTCCGCCCGGGCCAGGCGGCGGGCCACACGCGCCGGCCAGTTGGGGGCGTGGTACAGCCCCGAGGTGGCAAACAACCCGATGAGGGCGGCGCCGAACACCGCGACGCTCAGGCGCGGCAGGCCCGGGGCCGCAGCGCGGAACAGCTCGATGGCGACCACCGCGGCGACGGGCGCGGTGGCACTGTGGATCCAGCCCCGAAGCCGTGGCCGCGGGGTGCGGATGCCGGTGGTGACCGTCGCGGCCGTACGCTCCACGGAACTGCACCTCCCCTTCAGCGAGAGGAAGGGTACAGGGGCACGCTCAGCGGTCGGCGACCACCGTGGTCAGCAGGTCGTCCACGTGGTCATCGAAGCCCGGGTCGCTGTTCCACTCACGGACGTGCTCGACGTCCGTGAACTCCACGTAGGTGGCCTGATCGCCCAGGCTGGCGGCCAGATCGCGGGTCGGCTCGAAGGGGATCGTGGTGTCGGCGGTGCCGTGGGTGAGCAGCATCGGCACGTCCTCTGGCAGCTCGTCCGCCCGCGCGAGGTGTTCCACCTGGCCGAACTCCAGACCGGACCGCCAGGTGGTGATCCACCGCGTGCTGGTCAGCAGTGGGGGGATAATCGTCTCCGGTATCCCGCGGTTGCGCGCCTGCAGGTCGAGGGTCGCGTCCAGCGACACCAGCGGCGACACCAGCACCGCCCCGGAGATCAGGTCCGCACGGTCCGACCTCCGCAGCAGCGACAGCGCGATCGACCCGCCCTGGCTGAAGCCGGCGAGCACCACGTCGGAGGCGTCCTCGACCTCGACGAGGTGGTCGACGGCGGCCTCGAGTTCCTCCCACTCCCGCTCGCCGTAGTAGCCGAAGCCGTCGGGGTCGGCGGGGGCGTCGGGGTCGTTACGCACGGAGATGGTCAGCGAGGGCAGGTCGTGCTCCTCCAGCAGCGGGAGCAGCCGGTTGCCCTCGCTGAGCGCGCCGCCACGGCCGTGCACCATGATCACCCAGGTGCCCTCGGTGTCGGCTCGTCGCGGGACCACACGCCAGGCGGGGAGGTCGCCCAGGTCGCTGGACACCGTCACCGTGTCGTAGGGCAGTCCCAGGGTGGAGGACGGATCGCCGTAGTAGGCGTCGATGCTGGTGGCGATGACGTCCCCGGGCGCGGGCCACTCGCCATCCAGCAGCACGGCATCGCGGACCGTCTCGTCAGCATCGCCCCCGGCGGCGCCGTTGGCCAGCAGCAGCCCCGTCTCCGACACCAGACCGACCCGGTACAGCCCGGGATCGGGTGCCGAGGTCGCCAGGGTGATCTCCCCTTCCTCAGGATCGACCGCGGTCACCTCGAACTCCGGTTGCGGCTCGAAGGGCGGCGGGGCGGGAAGGAGCTGATCGCTGTAGTACCACCCACCGGCACCGAAGCCGATGACCAGCAGGGCCAGGACCGGGAGGCCGATCCACAGGACAGGACGACGCACGGGGAGCTCCAGGTCGCGCGGCGGCACCTGCCACGCAGCCGCGGCCCCCCGATACCTGCGTGCGCGGCGGGTCAGAATGAGCGTGTTCGTACCACAGGTGACGGGCTTCGGCGAACGCTACGTTAGCAGCAGCCGCATATCGTGACGCTACGTTACGGTCTGTGGCGTAGCGCGACGTCGGATGCACGCCCCACGGCCGGTGAACATGGCGCGTCGCCGCTCGGTGGCCAAGGAGCGCAGATGGCGGGCACGCTGAGCGTCGTCTCGACCCCGATCGGCAACCTCGACGACCTCACGTTGCGCGCCATCGAGGTCCTGCGCAGCGCCGATCTGATCCTCGCCGAGGACACCCGGCGTACCGGCCGGCTCCTCGCCCACATCGACAGCCGTGTGCCGCAGCGCTCCCTGCACGAGTACAACGAGCAGGAACGTCTCGAGGACGCGCTCGCGCGGCTCGAGGCCGGGGAGCACCTCGCCCTGGTCTCCGATGCCGGGACCCCGACGGTGTCCGATCCGGGCTACCGGCTGCTGTCGGCGTGCGCCGCCCGGGGCGTCCGCATCGTCCCCGTCCCGGGAGCCTCGGCTGCGCTTGCGGCCCTCGTGGTCTCCGGGTTGCCCACCGACCGCGTGGTCCTGGACGGTTTCCTGCCGCGCAAGGGCAAGCCTCGGCAACAACGGCTGTCCGCCCTGGCAGCGGAAGCGCGTACCTCGGTGCTGTTCCTCTCGCCGCACCGGGCCGCGCAGGATCTGGCCGATCTCGCGGAGCTCGCCGGTGAGGATCGAGCCGCGGTGCTGTGTCGGGAGCTGACCAAACTCCATGAGGAGGTGCGACGGGGCACGCTCGGGGAGTTGCAGCAGCAGGTGGCCGCTGGGGTGAAGGGCGAGTTGACCCTGGTGCTGGCTGGCGCGCCCGCCGTGTCCGGGGATGCCGGCAGCTCGACCGAGCAGCTGGTCCGAGAGGTGCAGGAGCTGGTCGGGAGCGGGGAGGGGACCAAGGCTGCGGTCGTTGCGGTGGCTGACGCCCATGGCCACTCGAAGCGTGCGCTGTACCAGGCGGTGCTCGACCACAGAGGCGCCTCGCGGTAAGCGGGCGCTACGCTCGGTGACACGCCCGCCGCTCCGGCGGGCGCTCGCACGCACGGGGCTGCTCGGCCGGTCGGCGGCACCGACCGGATCGGTCACCTCGGTGTGGTCGCCCGACCCGAGCGGGTCGGCTCCTGCGGAAGGTCCGTGATCCCCCATGTCCTACGTCGACACCCACTGCCACCTCGATCACCACTTCGACCTCAGCGCGGGTACCCAGGTCGCCCGTGCCCGCGAGGCGGGGGTCGCGACGATGATCACCGTCGGCACGGACATGGCCTCCTCCGCGCAGGCGGTGGCGACGGCGACCCGCTACGACGGGGTGTGGGCTGCCGTCGGCATCCACCCCAACGACGCGATCGAGGCCACCCCACGGGTGCTGGAGGTGATCGAGCAGCTCGCACGTGACCCTGCCTGCGTCGCGGTGGGGGAGAC
Organism: Nitriliruptoraceae bacterium; assembly: GCA_003565155.1. Lineage (GTDB taxonomy): Bacteria > Actinomycetota > Nitriliruptoria > Nitriliruptorales > Nitriliruptoraceae > T1Sed10-7. The sequence continues at coordinate 38,444 of PXDB01000079.1, forward strand.
CGGGCTCGATTACTACCGGGACCACACGACGCCTGCGCAGCAGGACGAGAGCTTCCGGACCCACATCGACATCGCCAAGCGCACCGGACGCGCGCTCGTCATCCACTGTCGTGACGCGTGGGACGACGTGCTCGACACCCTGGAAGCCGCCGGCGCGCCGGAGCGGGTCGTGCTGCACTGCTTCTCCGGGGATGTGGGTGTCGTCGAACGCGCCGTCGCCGCCGGGTACTACGCCTCCTTCGCGGGCAACGTCACCTTCCGCAACGCCGCACCCCTGCGGGAGGCGGCGGCCGCGGTGCCCTCGGAGCTGCTGCTCACCGAGACCGACTCGCCGTACCTCACGCCGCACCCCCACCGCGGCGCGCCCAACGATCCGTCCTTCGTGGTGCTCACCCTGCGCACACTCGCCGAGGTACAGGGTCGCCCGGAGGACGAGCTCGCGGCCATCGTCGCAGCGAACACCGCCCGGGCCTTCGACCTCGATGCCGGGACGGTCGCGGGGGCCGCCTGACCTGCGAGAACGCTGCGCGACCGGGGCCGACCGGCCAGGGGGCCGGGGGTCCGAAGACCGGACCAGTGGCCCTATGGTTCCTCAGGCTTGCGGCCGGGTCCAGCGTGGCCGTTCGGACAGCGCGACCGCGTTCCGGGGCCGGTGGCGCCTGTCACCGTTGTCCGCCATGAACACCAACCTTCGCTCCCCAGCTGTGCTTCGACGTGCCCTCATGGGCCTCGGCGCGGCTGCCGCCGTCACGGCCGGCACCCTCGCGGCGACCTCCGGGTCGACCGTCGAGGTGCTCGCCGATGGGGACCTCCACGAGGTCCGTGTCTCCACCGACGCCACCGTGGCCGACGCGATCGACGCGGCCGAGGTCGAGGTCGGCGAGGACGACCTCGTCGAGCCAGCCATCGACACCGAGATCGCCGACCAGCAGCGGGTCACGGTGACCCGCTCCATCCGCGTGGACATCGTCGTGGACGGTGATGATCCGATGACCGTCCAGGCGCCCGTCACCACCGTCTCCGGTGCCGTCGACGCCGCCGAGCTCGGCGGGCTGCGCGCGGAGGGGGCCGCGGCCACGCCCTCCTGGCACCTGCCGGTGGCCGACGGCGACACCGTCGTCGTGCACCGTCCGGTCGAGGTGACCGTCGAGGCCGACGGCGACGCGTTGACCGTCGTCACCCTGGCCTCCGAGGTCCGTCAGGTGCTCAGCCTGACCGATGTCACGGTCGGTCCCGACGACCTCGTGCGTCCCAGTCCCGGCACGCCGCTGCGCGGCGATCGGACGATCGTCGTCCAGCGGGTCGAGTACGCCGAGGAGGTCGAGGAGACCACGCTCGCCCACGAGGAGGTCCGGCGCGAGACGGGCGAGCTCGACCGCGGCACGACCCGCGTCGAGCAGGAGGGCCGTGATGGTCTCGAGCGCTCGACCTACGAGGTGACCTACGTCGACGGCGAGGAGGTCGATCGCCACCTCCTCGACACCGAGGTGGTCACCGAGCCCAGGGACCGCGTCGTGCTGGTCGGCACCCGCTCGACCCTGCCGGCGGCGCCTGCAGGGGTGCCATCGATGAACGACCCCGTCTGGGACCGTCTGGCGCAGTGCGAGGCGAACGGGAACTGGCGCAACATCTCCGCCAACGGGATGTACTACGGCGGTCTGCAGTTCCACCCCCAGACGTGGCGTAGTGTGGGCGGCCAGGGCATGCCCCACGAGGCCTCCCGTGAGGAGCAGATCCGCCGCGCGCAGCTGCTGCTCGCCAAGCCCTGGGCCACCTGGGGCAACCAGTGGCCGGCGTGCTCGCGGCGGCTCGGCCTCGGCTGAGCGTTCCGCCGCGCCGCACGGACGGTTCCCCGCTGACCGCACACCCTCCACTCCATACCCCCCGCGAGGTCGTACGCCTGCTCGAGGCGTACGGCCTCGCGCCGCGCAGGAGCGCCGGCCAGAACTTCGTCACCGACCCGAACACCGTGCGACGCATCGTCGCCGCAGCAGGGGTGACCGGCGACGACCACGTGCTGGAGATCGGTCCCGGGCTCGGCTCGCTCACCCTCGGGCTCGCGCCGGTCGCCCGGCAGGTCACCGTGGTGGAGATCGACGCCGGCTTCGTCGCCGCCCTCGTGGAGGTGCTGGCCGGGCTGACCAACGTCGAGGTGGTCCACGCCGACGCGCTGACCGCCGACCTCGACGGCCTGGTCGCCGGCGAGCCGGTTCGTGCCGTCGCGAACCTGCCCTACAACATCGCGACGCCCCTGCTGTTCCACCTCCTGGCGGCACCGTCGGTGGTGGATGCCTACCTCATGGTCCAGCGGGAGGTGGGCGAGCGGTGGCAGGCGCACGTCGGCCACCCGCTCTACGCCGGCGTCTCGCTCAAGCTCGCCCTGCAGGCCGAGGTCGTGGTGGACCTCGCCGTGCCACGGGCGGTGTTCCACCCCGTCCCCCACGTGGACAGCGTCCTGGTGCGTGTCACCCGCCGCGACGACGCTCCCGATGCCGCGACCTACGTCCGCCAGGCAACGCTGGTCGACGCGGCCTTCGCGCAGCGCCGCAAGACCCTGCGCAACAACCTGCGGTCGGTGCTGCCGGTGGAGACCCTCGTCGTCGCCGCGGAGGTCGCCGGCATAGATCTGTCAGCGCGCGCCGAGACACTGGATGTGGCGGCGATCCGCCGCCTCGAGGCCGCGGTGACGGCGCTGCGGTGACGGCAGCTGCGCGGGTCGCTGCAGGGCGTGCCGTGGCGGGTCCGTAGGATGTCGCGGTCCGCGGGAGAGGCGGTGCACGTCCACGGAGGTCGTATGGGGGAGCTCGCACCCGCCCACGTCCGCGTGCGCGTGCCCAGCAAGGTCAACCTGTTCCTGCGGATCACGGGCGTACGTGACGACGGCTACCACGAGCTGGTCACGGTGCTGCAGACCGTGTCGATCCACGACACCGTCGTCGCGGAGATCGACCGCTCCGGGGTCTCCGCCCACCCTGCCGCACGCCGCTTCATGGAGCTGGCCTTCACCGCTGAGGGCCAGGAGGGTGTGCCCCTCGACGCCTCCAACCTCGCGGTCCGTGCCGCACGGTGCCTGATGGACCACCTCGGCATCGGCCGTGCCACCTCGGAGCTGGCGGGCGAGACCGGCAGCGGGGCCGGCGAGCCGGTCCGGGGCCCCTGCGCCGTGCCCGACGACGGCGGCGAGGTGGTGCTGCCGACCGCAACCGGGGTGCCCGTCACCCGGCTCCACCTCACCAAGCGGATCCCGATCGCTGCGGGGATGGCCGGGGGGTCCGCCGACGCGGCCGCCGCCCTGATCGCGCTCAACCGGCTGTGGCAGGCAGATCTCGACCTGGACGAGCTGCGGGGCCTCGCGGCGAAGCTCGGAGCCGACGTGCCCTTCTGCGTCAGCGGCGGGACCGCGCTGGCGACGGGGACCGGCGTGACCACCGCACAGGTGCTGGCGCGCGGCACCTACCACTGGGTGGTGGGGATCACGGACCAGCCGCTGTCGACCCCACAGGTCTACCGTGCCTTCGACGAGGTGGGTGTCAGCAGCGACGCGGAACCGGACGCGGTGCTGCAGGCGTTGCGCACGGGCGACGACGAGGCACTCGGCGCCGCACTCCACAACGATCTTCAGGTGGCCGCGTTCCAGCTCGTTCCGGAGCTCGTGGGTCGCCGGGACGCCATGCTCGCGGCAGGGGCGCTCGGTGCGATCGTGAGCGGGTCGGGTCCGACGGTGGTGGCCCTGGCCTCCTCCGCGCAGCAGGCCGTGCGCCTGGCTGCCGAGGTGGAGCCGGTCTTCGACCGGGTCGAGATCGCCCTGTCGCCGGCCGGGGGACCCGAGCTCGCCGGGGAGTGAGATCGGGGAGTGGGGTCGGGGGGTGGGCCGGGCGAGTCACTACCCTGCGCCGCGCGTTGGTGGCCACCCCGGTGGTCGTCGCGTGGTGGGGGGTGGTGTAACTGGCAACACGCCGTCCTTTGGAGTCGGTATTCAGGGTTCGATCCCCTGCCCCCCAGCCACGGCGCCGCGCCACGGGGCGGTCGGGTGCCCTGAGGGGACGTCGGTGTCCCGCTGGCGAACCCAAGGGCGCTTCGTGGACGCGTTGGGTCCTTCGACGGGCCGTGGATGTCCCCCACAATCACCCGACCGGTCGAGATGGCCGTCCCCGCGCCTGCCGGCCCGCACGCGGGCCGGCAGGCGCCCATCGCCACCCGGGGTCAGCGCGTCCGGCTCGGCGGCACCACGGTGACCGGCACGTGGCTTTGTTGGATCAGCGAGCTCGAGACGCTGCCGAGCACCAGCTTCGACACCGGGCCGATCCCGCGTGAACCCACGATGATCAGGTCGGCGCCCCGCTCCTCGGCGACGTCCAGGAGCGCCGTGCGGGGGTCGCCCTCGGCGACCACGAGGTCGTGATCGTCCAGGCCACGCCGCTCCAGCGGCTTGCACCACCCCTCGAGCAGCTGGGTCAGCGTCGGCCGCGCTGCGGCCGGCCCGTCCGACGGGTCGTCGATCGCCGTCCCCGGGGCGGCTGCGTGGACCGCCACGACGTGCGCGCCGGTGCCCTCCGCGAGCTCCGCCGCGAACCGCACCGCCCGCTGGGCGTTGACACTGCCGTCGACCCCGACGGCGATGGTGTCGAGCCGCAGGTCCGCGTCGGGCGCGCAGTTGCGCACCACCGTCACCGGGCAGGGTGCGTGTTCGCACAGCTGCCGGCTGACCGAACCGAGCATCAGCCCGCGGAACCCGCCGAGGCCGCGCGAGCCGACGACGATCATCCGTGCCCGCTCATCCGCTGCGTGCAGGATCGCCTCGCTGGCCGGACCCCGCAGCACGTCGATGGTGACCTGGAGCTCCGGCCGGCTACCGGGTCGGTCCGCGTCCCCTTGGTCGGGGGCGCCGAGGTCCCGAGGCGCGCCGCCGGTTCCCGACGCGGCGGTGCCCGAAGCGGCCGCAGTGGTGCCCGCGGGTGCCAGTGCCGGGCCCCTGGCGCCCACCTCGATGGTGCCGCTGGCCACGCTCGCCGCGTCGTCGCCCATCACCTGCTGCACCAGCTCACCGAGGTGGCCGAGGAGGAGCTCATCCGCGCGCTCCGGGCTCGGGAGCTCGACGCGACCGATGCGCACCACCGTGTCACGGGGGTACTCCCACGCTTCGACGACGTGGAGTCGGTAGCCGAGCCGCCGTGCGAGCCCTGCCGCCCAGCGCAGGGCGGTGCGGGAGCAGTCGGAACTGTCGACGCCGACGAAGATCTCCGGCTGATGCCGCGCCGGTGACCGTGTCTCGGGGGCCATGATCGCGACCTCCTCACGGGTTCCGTGATGCTCGCACCGACCGGCCGTTGCCGCCAGGGTCCGAGGTCCCCGAAGCGCGGGCGTCGGCTCGTGGCAACCGGTGCGACCGCACGCGATCTCCACCTCGGTAGCGTGCGTTGGCCGCCGCCCCGCCCACGAACAGGAGCCGACCGTGACATCCGACACCGCCGCCATCGTGCTCGCCGCCGGGAAGGGCACCCGCTTCCGCTCCGAGGTGGCGAAGGTCCTGCACCGGGCCGCGGGTCGCAGCCTCCTGGGCCACGTGCTGGAGGCGGTGCGGCCGCTTGCGCTCGCACAGACGGTGGTGGTCGTGGGGCACCAGGCCGAGGAGGTGGCGGCCGAGGTCGACCGGGTCGGTCTTCCTGGCGCGACCACCGCACTGCAGGCCGAGCAGCGGGGTACCGGGCACGCGGTGCAGCAGGCGGTGCCCGCTCTCGACCCGGCGATCCGCCGCGTGCTGATCCTGCCGGGGGACACGCCGTTGCTGCCGGCTCGGGTGCTGGAGGCGCTCCTCGAGGGTGCCACCGCGGGTGGGGCGATGCTGACGGCACGCATGGAGGACCCGACCGGCTACGGACGGGTGCTGCGGACACCGGGTGGGACGGTCGAGCGGATCGTGGAACACCGCGACGCCACCGAGGCGGAGCGCGCCGTCACCGAGATCAACGCGGGGATGTACCTCCTGGACCGCGCCGGACTGGAAGCGGCGCTCGGTGACCTCGACGACGACAACGCCCAGGGTGAGGTCTACCTGACCGACATCGTCGAGGTGCTCGGTCGGGGCGGGGCGCCGGTGTCCGCCATCGATGCGAACCCCGTGGAGATCGCGGGGGTCAACGACCGTGCGCAGCTCGCCGACGCCGCGACGCGGCTGCGCGCCAACCACCTGGACCACCTGCTGCGCGAGGTCGGGGTCAGCGTCACCGATCCCGCCACCACCTACGTCGACGTCGACGTCGAGGTGGCACGTGATGCCGTCCTGCTGCCGGGCACGATCCTGGACGCCGGGACCCGCGTCGGCGCCGGCGCGGTCATCGGGCCCAACAGCCACCTCACCGCGTGCGCCGTCGGCGCGGGGGCCACGGTCCACTCGACCAGGGCCGAGCAGGCTGCCATCGGCGAGGGCGCCACGGTGGGGCCCTTCTCGCACCTTCGGCCCGGCACCGTGCTGGGCGCACGCAGCAAGGTCGGTGCGTACGCGGAGACCAAGAACGCGGCGATCGGTGACGGCTCCAAGGTCCCCCACCTCGCCTACGTGGGGGACGCCACCGTCGGGCAGGGGGTCAACATCGCCTGCGGTGTGATCACGGTGAACTACGACGGCGCCACCAAGTCGCATACCACCGTCGAGGACGGTGCCTTCGTCGGGTGCGACACCATGCTCGTCGCACCGGTGACGATCGGTGCAGGGGCCTACACCGCCGCGGGTTCGACCATCACCGAGGACGTCCCGCCCGGCGCCCTCGGGATCGCCCGTTCCCGGCAGACCACCAAGGAGGGTTGGGTCGAGCGTCGCCGGGGGTGACACGGCCGGGGAGCGACCGCAGCAGGCGGCTTCGCGCCTCCCTCGGCGGCGGGCTAGCGTCCCGCCCACGCGCCGGGTCAGGGAGCAGATGGAAGTCGTCACCAGGAAACGGATGATGATCTTCTCCGGGTCCTCGTACCCGGAGCTGGCCCGCGAGGTGGCCGACCACCTCGGTATGCGTATGGGTGAGGTCAAGCTGTCGCACTTCTCCAACGGCGAGCTGTACGCGAGGTTCACCGAGTCCGTCCGCGGCGCGGACGTCTACGTCCTGCAGTCCCACGTGAGCATCCCGGAGGGCATGAGCCTCAACGACTACGTGATCGAGCACCTGATCATGCTCGACGCGCTCAAGCGGGCCTCGGCCAAGCGCACCGTGGCGGTGGTGCCCTACTACGGGTACTCGCGCTCCGACAAGAAGGCCCGTTCCCGCGAGGCCATCGCCGCACGGATGATCGCGGACATGTACGAGTCGGTCGGCGTGGACCGGATCATGTCGGTCGACCTGCACACGGGGCAGATCCAGGGGTTCTTCCACGATCCCTTCGACAGCCTGACCGCGCTGCCGCTGCTGAAGTCCTGGATCGTGGAGCACACCCAGGCCGACGAGCGTGTGATCGTGTCCCCGGACGCGGGGCGTGTGCGGCTGACGGAGAAGTTCGCAGGTCACCTCGGTGCACCCATCGCGATCCTGCACAAGCGGCGGGATCCCGCCCAGCACAACGTCTCCGAGACCCTGGACGTGATCGGTGACGTCGACGGGCGCACGGCGATCCTGATCGACGACATGATCGACACCGCCGGCACGATCGTCGGCGCGGCGGAACTGCTCAAGCAACGGGGTGCGGAACGGGTCATCGCCTGCGCTACCCATCCCATCTTCTCCGGACCCGCCGCGGAGCGACTCGAGAACTCGGTCATCGAGAGCGTGGTCGTGACCAACACCATCCCGATCCCCCCGGAGCGGCGCATGAGCAAGCTGGTCGTGCTGTCCATCGCACCGATCCTGGCCTCGGCCATGCGTGCGGTGTTCGAGGACCAGTCCGTCTCCGAGCTGTTCCAGGGCGAGAACGTCTGAAGGAGGATCCGGGCCGGATCGGTGCTCGGTATCGGTGCTCGGCCGCGGGACGGGCAGCGGTTGCCGGCGGTGCGGGCCGACCGGTACCGTGCGCGATACGGCCCGCTCCAACGCGGGCCGAGCGTGTGTCCGGCGACTCCGGGGTCGGTTACCCGGAACCGGCTGCCCGCCGCCACGACGACGTCGCATCCGCACAGGGTCCCGATGACGGTCCCGAAGCGCGGCGGCATATGGCGGCACGGCAGCCACCGTGTTCGCTCGTCGCGCCCGACAGACGCGCCCCACGTGACACCTCGCCGCCGCAACGGTGACCGACCCGCGCTGGGGAACCGCCACCTGGAGGAACCACCGTGTCAGACCAGATCCGTCTCACCGCCGAGCTCCGCACGGAGCTGGGGAAGGGTGCAACCGGCCGCCTGCGCCGCACCGGCCGCGTGCCCGGCATCATCTACGGCTACAAGGTCGAGCCCACCGCCGTCCACGTGGATGCCCTGGAGCTCTACCACGCCCTGCACACCGAGGCCGGCACCAACGCCCTGATCCGGCTCGAGTTCGAGGGTGACACCCACCTCACCGTCGCACGCGACCTCCAGCGCCACCCCATCAAGGGTGAGACCCAGCACGTGGACTTCCTCGCCGTGGACAAGGATGTCCAGATCTCCGTCGAGGTGCCCGTCCACCTCACCGGTGAGGACGACCTCGGCGACGACGCCGGTGTGCTCAACCAGATCCTCTACACCGTGCCGGTGCTCGTGAAGCCGCTGGACGTACCGAACTACCTCGAGCTGTCCGTCGAGGGGTTGGAGATCGGTGACGTCAAGCGGGTCGAGGACCTCGCGGGCGAACTGCCCGAGGGTGCCGAGTTCGACATCGAGCCCGAGCGCACGGTCGTGACCGTCAACGCGCCGATCTCCGAGGAGGCCCTCGAGGCCATGGAGGAGCAGGCCGGGGTCGAGGCCGACGAGCCGGAGGTGATCGGCGAGGAGACCGAGGACGCCGATGCCGGCACGGACGACGGCGACGAGGGCTGAGCCGTCTTCGTGGGCGGATGGCGCACCCGGCTCGCATCCGTCGGTCCGCGTGCAACGGCGCAGCGTGCAGGAGGTGAGGACCCCGTGGCCGACGACCGTTGGTTGGTGGTCGGCCTGGGCAACCCCGGCGAGCGCTACGACGCGACGCGGCACAACGTGGGCACCGACGCCGTCCGCCGGCTGGCAACGGCGCACCACGGGACATGGTCGCGCAACAAGCGCGCCCGATGCGACATCGCCGAGGTGGCCGTGGACGGCCACAAGCTGATCCTGGCGGTGCCGGACAGCTACATGAACCGCTCCGGTGGCCCGACCCAGGCGGCCGCAGCCTGGTACAAGGTCGGGGTGGACCACGTGATCGTGTGCCACGACGATCTCGACCTCGAGCCCGGCCGGCTGCGCTGCAAGCGGGGCGGCGGCCACGCCGGGCACAACGGGCTGAAGGACATCGACCGTGCGCTCGGCACTGCCGACTACCTCCGGGTACGGATCGGGATCGGCCGTCCCCCAGGTCGCATGCCGGCACGCGATCACGTGCTGCGGCGCTTCGATCCCGCGGAGCGCGACGCCATCGACGCCGGCCTCGACGACGCGGCGGGCGCCGTGCTCGCCCTGGTCACCGAGGGTCTGGAACCGGCCCAGAACCGGTACCACTCCCGGTGAGGGCCGGGACGTGAGGAGCAGCCAATGAGGGAGCGCGTACGCCAGATCCGGCAGGCCTGGACCCAGGTCCGCGAGGTCGACCCCAGGGTGGTGCCGTGGACGCTGTTGGGGGCCACGCTCGGGCTGCTGCTCGGCGTCGGGCTCGGGGCGGTCTCCCCGTTCCTCACGTTCGTCTTCATGCCGGTCTTCGGGTTGATGTTCGCCCTGCTGGGGTGGCTGGTGGTGTTCAACCGCCGGGCCAGCAAGGCCCAGTACACCGCCATCGAGGGACAACCGGGTGCCGCTGCCGCGGTACTGCAGTCGATGCGGGGCCAGTGGTTCGTCAACCCGGCCGTGGCGGTCAACGCCAAGCAGGACATGGTCCACCGGGTGGTCGGCCGGTGCGGCATCGTGCTGGTGGGCGAGGGTGCGGGCCAGCGGGTCAAGGGGCTGCTGGCCAAGGAACGCAAGCGGATGAGCCGCTCGGCCGGTGACGCCCCGATCACCACCATCGTGGTCGGTGACCGCGACGACCAGGTTCCGTTGCGCAAGCTCCAGGTGACGCTGACCAAGCTGCCCCGTGCGCTGAAGAAGGGCGAGGTTCCCAAGCTCGAGCGGCGGCTGAAGCCGCTCGACAAGGATCTGCCCATCCCCAAGGGTGTGGACCCGATGGCCGCCGCCAACCGCCGCCGTCCGAAGCCGCGCTGAGCGACGTGACGACGACCTCCCGTCCGGCGGCCGCCGCCGCGACCAACCGGTCCGTCGACGACGTCCTCGACCCGGGCCTCGCGGCGGGTCCGCTCGCGGCCGCGTTGCGGCCGGCCCGCACGGCCTGGGACGACCTCGTGTCGGATGACGAGGTGGTGTGTCCACCGGCGGCACGACCCTACGCCCTCAGCCTCCTGGCGGAACGGTCGGCGCCGTTGCTGGTGCTCACCGCCCGGACCTCGGACGCCGAGGCCATCGGCGACGGGCTGGCCGCCTACCTCGGCGAGGAGCGGGTGGCGGTGTTCCCCGCCTGGGAGACCCTTCCCCACGAGCGGCTCTCACCGCAGCCGGCCACCGTCGGACGGCGGCTCAAGGTCCTCGATCGCCTCACCCATCCGGAGGACCACGACGAGCCACTGCTGGCCATCGTGGCCCCCGTCCGCGCCGCGCTCCAGCCGATGGACCCCAACCTCGCCGCCCAACGGCCCGTCACCGTGGACACCGGCTGGGTGGGGTTCGAGGCCCTGACCGACCGGCTCGCCGCGCTCGGCTACAGCCGTGTGCCCCAGGTCGACGCCCGGGGCGAGTTCGCCGTCCGCGGGGGCATCGTCGACGTGTTCCCCACCGCCGGTGACCAGGCGGTGCGCTGCGAGTTCTGGGGCGACGAGGTGGAGTCGATCCGCACCTTCTCCGTCGGCGATCAACGCTCCACCGGCGCAGCGGATGCGGTGGTGATCGACGCGGCCCGCGAGCTGGTGCTCGACCGCGAGCTGCGCCAGCGTGCGCGGTCGGCGGTGCGTCGGTGGCCGCAGCTGACCGACGAGTTGGACCGCCTCGCCGAGGGACAGGTGTTCGAGGGTGCGGAGTCCCTGGTCACCCTGCTGGCCGAGCGACCTGCGCTGCTGGTGGATTACCTCCCCGCGGACGCCGGACTCGCCCTGCTCGACCCGATGCTGCTCGCGGAGCGGGCCGGCAAGCTCGCCGAGGAAGCCGAGGTGCTGGCCGAGACCGCCTGGCGCACCGCCGCGACGGTCGGGCGCAGCGCCGCGCCGGTCACCGGCGGCGCTGGTGATGGTGCGGGCGGGACCGGGGACGACGGTGCGACCGGCGGTCAGCCCGGCGCCGTTCCTGCCGCCGGGGAGGACGGCCCGGCTGACGGCGACGCCGGCACCCCGAGCGCCACCGGTGGGCAGCTGCAGGGCTTCGCCGACCCGGAGACCCTGCTGGCGCGCGGGCCGGACCGCACCTGGCGCCTGCCGGCTTTCGGCGCCGCCGGCAGCCGGCGGTTGGAGGCTGCGCCCTGGGACTCCTTCCGCGGCGACATCGTCACCACCGCCGAGCGGTTGCGCGCCCTGCTGCGGGACGGGCAGCGGGTGATCGTCTCCGTGGACGCCGACGGCCCGGCGCGTCGCGTCGCCGACGTGCTGGCCGAGCAGGGCGTCCCCGCCTCGGTCGCCGAGCGCGTCGCGGATGCGCCGCAGGGAGCCCGTGTCGAGGTGGTGGTCAGCCGTCTGCGCACCGGGTTCCGCTCCGAGGAGCTCCACCTCGCCGTCCTGGGTACGTGGGACGTGTTCGGACCCCGACGTCGCCGGGCGAGCCGGCGGCTCGGGACCCGCTCGACCGCTGCCGACACCGCCCTGCAGCTCGAGGAAGGCGACGCCGTCGTGCACCGCACGCACGGGGTCGGCCGCTACCGCGGCATGGTGACCCGCGAGTTCAAGGGCGTCGACGGGCGGATGGCCAAGCGCGACTACGTCCTGCTGGAGTACGCGGACGGGGACACCCTGTACGTGCCCTCCGACCAGGTGGATGCGATCGCGCGGTACCAGGGCGGCGAGTCGCCGAGCGTGATGAACCTCGGGGGTGCCCAGTGGGAGCGGGCCAAGAACCGGGTGCGCAAGGCCGTCCGCGACATCGCCGCGGAGCTGATCCGCCTGTACGCCGCGCGGATGCACGCTCCCGGCCACGCCTTCTCCCCCGACGGCCAGCTGCAGGTGGAGCTCGAGGACGCCTTCGCCCACGTGGAGACCGTGGACCAGCTCACCGTCGCCGACGAGATCAAGCGGGACATGGAGGCGCCGCTGCCCATGGACCGCCTGCTGGCCGGCGACGTCGGTTTCGGCAAGACCGAGGTGGCGGTGCGGGCCGCCGCCAAGTCGGTCTTCGACGGCCAGCAGGTCGCGGTGCTGGTGCCCACCACGATCCTGGCCCAGCAGCACCTCGAGACCTTCCGGGAGCGCTTCTCCGGCTTCCCCGTGGAGATCGCCGAGCTCAGCCGCTTCGTCACCGACAAGGAGAAGCGCCGCGTCCTCGACGGGTTGGCGGCCGGCACCATCGACATCGTCGTCGGCACGCACGCCCTGCTGGGCAAGCAGGTGCAGTGGAAGGCGCTCGGGCTGGTGGTCGTCGACGAGGAGCAGCGGTTCGGGGTGACCCAGAAGGAGCGGCTCAAGCAGCTGAGGACCTCGGTCGACGTGCTGTCGATGTCGGCGACCCCGATCCCGAGGACGCTCGAGATGGCGGTGTCCGGCATCCGTGACCTGTCGGTGATCGAGACCCCGCCCGAGGACCGCCAGCCCGTGCTGACCAGCGTCCAGCCCTACGACGAGGGGCAGGTGGCGCTGGCGATCCGCCGTGAGCTGCTCCGCGACGGTCAGGTCTTCTACGTCCACAACCAGGTCGACACGATCCACCGGATCGCGGCCGGGATCGCGGAGCTGGTGCCTGACGCCCGTGTCGAGGTGGCGCACGGGCAGATGGACGAGCGGCAGCTCGAACGGGTCATGGTGCGGTTCTGGGAGCGCGACTTCGACGTCCTGGTCTGCACCACCATCATCGAGTCCGGCCTGGACGTGCCCAACGCCAACACCCTGATCATCGAGCGCGCCGACCTGCTGGGGCTGTCGCAGCTGCACCAGCTGCGCGGGCGGGTCGGGCGCTCCTCGGAGCGCGGCTACGCCTACTTCCTGTTCCCCGAGGGCGCCACGGTCACAGAGCCCGCCTACGAGCGGTTGAAGACCATCGCCGAGCACTCGCGGCTCGGGTCCGGGCTCGCCATCGCGATGCGTGATCTGGAGATCCGCGGCGCCGGCAACGTGGTGGGTGCCGAGCAGTCGGGCCACGTCGCAGCGGTCGGCTTCGACATGTACTCCCAGCTGCTGAAGGAGGAGATCGGGGAGCTCACCGGTGAACCGGTGGAGGAGGAGGTGGACACCAAGGTCGACCTTCCCGTCGATGCCCACCTGCCCCACGACTACGTGGAGGACGCGACCCAGCGGCTCGAGCTCTACCAGCGCATCTCCGCGGTGCGCGACGCGGCGGGGGTGCGGGATGTCCGGTCCGAGCTCGAGGACCGCTTCGGCCCACTGCCGGAGCCGGCGGACCGGCTGCTCACCATCGCGGCGCTCAAGGCGGCGTTGCGCCGGTGGGGGGTGACCGAGGTCGTGCTCACGCCCAAGGGGCAGCTACGGATCGCCCCCGTCGCGCTGTCGGACTCCCAGCAGGTCCGTCTCGACCGCCGGTTCCCTGGCTACCGCCTCCGCAAGGACCAGGCGGTGCTGACCGTCCCCGCACCGCGCCCGGCGCCGACGGACGCCGTCGCGTGGGCCGCGGGTGTGCTGAGAGAGGTGTTCGCCGGCCGATGAGCCGGCAGCCACCTGTCGCGACGGTGCGCGGCAGCGCAGCGATGCGTGCATCGCTGCGCCCGGTAGGTGGTCGAGGTGCGCGCGACGGGCGTTGAGGTCATAGCATCGCAGGAGACGGAGGCCGTTCGCTGGGGAAGGCGGGTCCGGTCCTCCGGTTGCTGTTGAGCGGTCGACACCTCATCCGGGAGTTCCACGTGGCTGACGAGCGCAAACCCTTCTCGACCGCCGTCGGACTGCTTCGGCGGACGACACCCTTCCTGCTGCTGAACGCCGGCGTGTACGCCGGGTTCTTCCTGGCCATCGTGGCCTGGCTCGCGGCCTTCGGTGGTCTGGCGGTGCTGTTCTCCACCCGGGTGGAGCTGCTGGCGTTCATCTTCCTGCTGATCGCCATCACCGGTCCGGGCGCGCTGCTGGCGCTGGCCCGTCGCTACCTGCTCTACCTCGTCCAGGGGGCGCACATCGCCGCGGCGACCACGTTGCTGCTCAAGGGCGAGATCCCCGAGGGGAAGGGACAGATCGCGTACGGCCGCGCCGAGGTCCAGAGCCGGTTCCGCGACGTGAGCTTCCTGTTCGTCCTCGACCGGATGATCCACGGGGTGGTGAGCACCTTCACCCGCAGTTTCGTACGGATCGTGGACATGCTGCCGCTCGGTGGTGCGTTCTCGAACCTCGCGCGCATCGGTGCCTCGATCATCAACCGGTCCGTGTCCTACGTCGACGAGGCGATCCTGTCCTACGCGATCGCCAAGGAGCAGCAGAACGTCTGGAGCAGCGCCCGTCACGGCATCATCCTCTACGCCCAGTCCTACAAGCCGATCCTCGGGGCCGCGGTGAAGATCTGGCTGATCGGCCGGGTCATCTTCATCGCCGTGCTGATCGTGCTCGGCATCCCCGGGTTGCTGGTGCTGACGGTCTTCGACGCGATCTGGTTCCAGGCCGTGGTCATCGTGGGTGTGCTCATGCTCGCCTGGCTCATCGTGGCGGCCACCTTCGAGCCCTTCGCCGCGATCTACACCCTGGTGACCTACCACCGGGCGATCGAGGGGGTCGAGGTCAACGCGGAGTGGGACCAGCGGTTGCAGGGGGTCTCCAAGAAGTTCCGTGAGCTCGTCGGCAAGGCCCAGGAGCAGACCACCGACGCGCTCGATACCGCGACGGTGCCGCAGGAGTCCCTGCAGATGGGTCCCGACCAGCAGGGCGGCAGCGGGCAAGGTGGGCAGCAGCCCCCCGCCGGTGCCGGTGGCTCCGGTGGCGGCCAGGGTGGTGCCGGTGGCGGAGGCGGTTTCGGTGGCTTCGCCGGAGGTGGCTCGTCCGGCGGGAACCCGTTGTCCGCCATGCGCGGCGGCCGACGTGGTGGTCTCGGGGGCATGGTCGGCGGCATGCTCTCCCAGGTCGCGCAACAGGGGCAGCAGGGCCAGCAACCGCAGCAGGGCCAGCAACCCCAGCAGGGTCAGCAACCGCAGCAGGGCCAGCAGCCTCCGCAGGGCCAGCAGCCTCCGCAGGGCCCACAGGATCAGCAACCTCCCCAGGGCCAGCAGCGCGTCGATCCGCCACCGGAGGCGCCCGGCGCCGGGCAGCCGCCCCAGGCGCCGGGAGCGGCCCAGGGGCAGCAGCAGCCACAGCAGCCGCCAGCGCCCGAACAGGGTGGCGATGACGATGAGCAGCAGCCACCGCCGCCACCGCCCGGGCCCGGCCAGTAGCGCTCCCGTTGCTCCCCGACGTTGCCCCGCCCGGTGCGGGGCAACGTCGGGGAGCAACCACTGTGACCGGCCGGGTCGGGTACGGCGCTGCGCTGCCGCGCTGCGGGTCCGCGCGTGCTACCTGGCGGCCTCGTCCACCTCGTCGAGTTCGCGGCCCCGGGTCTCCGGCAGCAACCGGAAGCCGATGGCGATCACCGCGACGCTGAGACCGATCCACCGCGACGCGGCCACGAACCCGCCCGTGAGGTCGGCCAGGACCCCGAACAGCGCCAGGCCGATCACCGCGCCCAGCACCCCGGCGACCGTCTCCCAGCCCGCCACCGTGGCCCGCACCTTGGTCGGTACCAGCTCCGCGATCAGCGCGCCGGTCGCGGGGGCGAAGGCGCTGGACCCGGCGATGGTCAGCAGATAGCCGATGGCGAGGTCACGGATCGTGCCGGCGTAGGCGTAGGCGACCGCCCCGCCGGTGACCGCCATCGCGACCCCGCCGGTGACCACCCGCCCGAAACGGTCCGCGCAGAAGCGCCCGATCAGGATGCCCGCGAGGCCTACCGGGCCCGCCGCGACCACCAGCGCCGACAGCAGGAGGGGCGAGGCACCCAGCACGCCTTCGCCGTAGACGAAGAGATAGGTGAAGCCCGGCCCCGTCGCGAGCGCGATCGCACCGACCAGCCCGGCCAGCAGCGCCACCCGACCCACGAGCTCCCGCGGCACCCGTCCCGGCAGCCCGACCGCGCGCTCGGCGTGCGCCGCGATCCTTGGCTCGCGGATCCGCTTCGCCAGGACGGGCAGCAGCAGCAGCGGGAGCAGCGAGAACGCCATCACCGGCCGGAAGCTCGGCTCGCCCGGCAACAGGCCGCGACCGACGGCGACGATCCCGGAGCCGAGCCCGTAGGCGGCCGCGATCAGGGCCAACGCCCACGCGCGGGACCCGCTGTCGGTCTCCTCCGCGGAGATGACGCCGGCCAGGGCGTTCACCCCCGACAGCAGCGGCCGTGCCAGCGCGACGGCCACCACGAACACCCAGAAGCTCCATGCCAGGGCCGACAGGGAGGTCAGCGCCAGTCCCACCGCCATGGCGGTCAGCAGGGTGCGCCGCCGCCCGAACCGGTCGGCCAACGCCGCCGTCGGGAGGGACCCGAGGGAGGCCAGCCGGATCAGGGCCAGCGCGATGCCGATCGTCGTCGCGGGTAGGCCGAGTTGCTCGAGCGCCTCGTCGCCGACCACCTCACCGAACTCGACCGCGACGTCGCCGATGATCGTGGTCACGCCGAACTGCGCGATACCCGAGGCCACGGACAGCACCGTCACGCTCAGGATCGGCGCGCTGAGCCACAGGGGCCGCCACCACCGGTCCCGCGTGGCGTTCCCAGCTGCTCCCACGGGACTCCTCGATGCTCTGCGGCCGGGACGGTAGCCGGTGCGCGTGCACCCGTACGGGGGCGGTAGCGTCCCGGACATGCGCGTGATCACCTGGAACGTCAACTCGATCCGCGCCCGCCTCCCGCGGGTGCGCGAGCTCCTCGACGCCCACCGCCCCGACGTGGTGTGCGTGCAGGAAACCAAGGTCGGCGACGACACCTTCCCCCGCACGGCGCTCGGCGAGCACGGCTACCGGGCTGTCGCCGTCTCCGAGGGCCGCTGGAACGGTGTCGCCCTGCTGGTCCCCGAGGCCGCCGCGGTCACCGAGGTGGTGACCCAGCTGCCCGGCGCCCCCGACCCGGCAGAAGCCAGGTGGGTGGAGGCCGTGATCGACGGCGTGCGGGTGGCATCGGTCTACGTGCCCAACGGACGGGATCGTGCGCACCCGATGTTCGCGGCGAAGCTGCGCTTCCTCGAGGCCATGCACGACCACCTCGACGGTGTCGACGCGCCGTTGGTGGTCGCCGGCGACATGAACATCGCGCCGGAGGATCGCGACGTGTGGGACGTCGCGCAGGCGGGTCTGACCACCCACATCACCGATGAGGAGCGTGACCGACTCGCTGCGCTGGTCTCCCTCGGCCTCGAGGACGCCTATCGCGCAGTCCATCCGGACGGGGAGGGGTTCACCTGGTGGGACTACCGCATGGGCGCGTTCCGGCGCGGCTGGGGGATGCGGATCGACCTGGCGTTGGTCGGCGGGGGGCTGTCCGTGTCGAGCTGCGAGGTCGATACGAGGTTCCGTCGGGTTAACGCGGCGGGTGACAAGCCCTCGGATCACGCCCCGGTGGTCGTGGAGTTCGAGCTCGCAGGGGAGTGACCACCCGCAGGAGCCTCACTCGTCCTTGAGCGCGTACAGCTGCACGCCGAGCCCGAGGTCCGCGAGCAGGAGCCGCAGATCGAGACCGTGGTCGGCTGCCTCCTCACCGAGCATCGCGATGGTCGTGGTGAGCGCCGTCACGACCTCGTCGGCGTCGTCGCCGGCGAGAGCCTGTCGCAGCAGGCCCTCCGCGTGCGTGGGCTGACCGGCGATCGCGGCGGTGCACACCGCGATCGCGTCGAGCACGCCGTTGCCCTCGGTCCGTCGGCGGCGGCGTCGGGCCGTCACCGGGAACCTGCCGGGGTTGGCCGCGCCTGGCGGGTGGTGGTGCCGGTACGTGCAGCCGCGACCCCGGTGCGTCGTGCGGGTGCAGCGGTCGACGACGTGGGCCAGGAACCCAACTGCGGACACGCACCCGCGCCCGTCGTGATGCGGTCGGCACGTTCGGGATCGAGATCCCGCATCGAGGCGGTGATGCGTTGTGCCGCCCGCCGGTGCCCGATCAGGTTGCCTGCGGTGGGTCCGAGGATGAGGCCTGCCGCCGCACCGGTGAGGTGGAGGTTGGTCCCGGGCCATCGCAGTGCCGCGTCGAGGTCAGGGAGTCCGCCGGCGACCGCCAGAGGATGGCGTTGCTGCACCTCGGACAGCAGCGGATCCGATGCCACGTCCACCTGTCCGCCCGTCGCGCACCACAGGGCGTCGGCAACCAGCGTGTCCTGTCCGTCGATGCACACCCGGAGGCGGTCCCCGACCGCCTCGACGCCGGTGATCTGCGCGCGCTGGCGGAGGTGGAGCTGTCCTGCCGCTGCGAGCTGCTCGAGTCGCATCCGCGCGCGGTGCGGCATGGTGCCACCCCCCCGCGCCTGGGCCAGCATGCGGGAGCGGACGGTGGGATCCGGCTCCGCCCGGAAGGGTCGGAGCTTGCGGGGACCGAGCCAGGTCGGGTGGGTGTCGTACCGGCGGACGGCGAGCCTTCGGCGTGCGACGAGGGTCACGCGTGCGCCGCGTGCCGCGGCGCCGCTGCACAGCTGTGCGGCGGAGAGCCCACCACCGATGACCACGACGTGACCGCCTGCAGGCGTGGTCCGGACATCGCAGCCGTCGCCCACCCGCACGTTTGGATGGTCCGTCGCCGCGGGCTGGAGCGGTGGTGGCGCGACGGGGAGCCGCCGGTTCGTCGCCAGTACGACGTGGGCGGGACGTCGGCGTGTTCCGTCCGAGAGCTCGAGGACCGCCTCACCGTCGTCGAGGAGCCGCAGGGCGATCACCGATGCCGGGGTGATCGCGTCCGTCAAGCCCGTGGCGTCGACCAGTTCCGAGGTGAACCGCGCGAACGCCGCGGTCGTGGGGAGGTTGGCCTGTCCACTGCGCACCAGTTCGGACGCGTGGCAAGTGGCGAGCAGCGCGAAGGGGTCGGGATGCGGGTGGTGGACCGCCGGGGACCGCAGGTGTGCGATGTCCTGGGAGGCGAACCGGTGGTGCCAGGTGTGCAGCCACTGGGCGCCGGGATCGACGACCTCGACCGGTCCGAGGTCGTGGCAGCGCAGCAGGGTCCCGAGAGCGAGGGCGGCAGGCCCGGCGCCGACGATGACCGTCTCGGCTGTCCGGGCGGGTCCTGGTTCGGCGGGCGAGGTCGGCGGCGGCAACCGGGGGTCTCCATCGTGGCGGGAGATGCACGATAACTGGACCCGGAATCATTCTCAAACTTGGCGCACGCCTGCGGCGATCGACCCCGGGCGCGAACCCACGGCCGTGTTGCGATCGCGGCGCCACCGGCCACGCCGGGGGAACCGGTCGGGCCCCGCCGTAGCGGGGCCCGGGATCGGTCGTGGTGGCGGCTCAGTGCTCGTCGTAGTGGTCGCCGTGCACCGCGTGCCGGTGGCCGTCGTGCAGGTAGTCGACGTGGTCGTCGTGGGTGATCGTCTCGTGCCCGCACTCGGGGCCGTGGGCGTGGTCGTGGGGTTGGGCGACGGCGTGCACGTCCGTGATCGAGCACTCGTCGTAGTGATCGCCGTGCGGCGTGTGGGCATGGCCGTCGTGGAGGTAGTCGACGTGGCCCTGGTGTTCGACGGCTGCGTGACCGCAGTCCGGGCTGTGGCTGTGGGTGTGTGCGTCGTGAACGGTGCAGGTGGACATGGGTTCTCCGGTGCTGAGCGTCGTGGAGGCGGCTTGCCGCTGCTGACGAGAGCATAGCATCGATGTATCGCGATGTCACGATATATCGGTGATGGAGTGCGGGTGAGGTCCCGTGCCGTCCATGGTCAGTGCGTCTCGCCGGCGTGGATGACCGCATCCTCGACGATGTGCGCCACGTGTTCATCGACGAGGTGGTAGGTGACCGAGCGTCCCTCCCTGACCGCGGTGACCAGCCGCACGCCACGCAGGATGGCCAGGTGCTCCGAGACGCGGGGCTGGGCGACGCCCAGGGCGTCCACCAGTTCGTGGACCGCGCGGGGGCCGCTGGCGAGTTGACGGACGATGGCCACGCGGATGGGGTTGGAGAGCGCCTTGAAGGTGTCGGTGACCCGCTCCATGTCCTGGATCGCCGTCGCCTCCATGGGGACCTCCCCTCCGGTGACAGGGTAGCCGGGCGGGGTGGATGGCCGCGGGTCCGACCATCGTCGCCGGTGGTGCCGCCGTCGGCGTGGTCAGCGCCGTCCTAGCCGAGCTGATCCTCGTGACGGTGGTCGTGGGTGTGGGGGTCGTCGAGCACGAGCGTCCCGTCCTCCAGCACGTGCACGTGGCCACCGTACGCACGTGACAGCAACTCCGGGGTCAGCACCATCGATGGGGCGCCCGCGGCGATGATGTCGGTGGCGATCAGCACGGCGACGTCGGTGAGCCGCGCCGTTCCAACGTCATGGGTGGTCAGGATCACGATCCGTCCGCGGTCACGCTCCTCGCGGATGACTTCCGTGATGACCTCCTGGGAGATCATGTCCAGCCCGGTGATCGGCTCGTCGAGCAGGAGGACGTCCGCCTGCTGCGCGAGGCCCTGCGCGACGTAGGTGCGTTGGCGTTGGCCCCCGGAGAGCTCGTGCAGTTGCCGATGGCGCAGATCATCGATGCGCATCCGGTGGATCGCGTCCTCGACCGCCGTGCGATCCTCAGCCGTCAGCCGACCGACCATCCCGCGTCGTCCGTAGGCGCCCATCCGCACGGTCTCGAGCACCGTCAGCGGCACCGCCTGGTTCGCGATGGTCGTCTGCAGCACGTGGGCGACCCTGTTGCGGCGTGCGGTCCCCGCCGTGCCGCTCACCGACACCTGGCCGCGTGACGGTCCGACGAGCCCGGAGATCGTCGACAGGAGGGTGCTCTTCCCGGAGCCGTTCGGCCCGATGATGGCCACAGCGGTGCCAGGAGCCAGGTGCATTGACGCGTCGCGAACCGCCACGATGTCCCCGAAGGTGACCCACAGGCGGTCGACGTTGACGGTCGGCCCCCCAGCGGGCTCATGTGCGGACCCCGCTCCCGGGGAGCTTCCGGTTGGCGATGCGGGAACGGTTCCCATTACGCTCCTCGTGCCGTCCCGGCGAACCGTAGCGCTACGAGCGGGCCTCGTCGTCGCGAACCGCCTCCAGCCGGATCGTCCCCTCGAAACGAGATGCCCCGATGTCGCTCCCGCACCTCGCCCGCCCGTCTGGCGGCCTGCCGCTGCTCGCGGTGCTCGGCCTCCTCCTCGCCGCGTGCGGCGCCGGGGTCGAGCCGTCGGCGACCGAGGCGGTGGCCGATGACGGGACCGACGCTGCCGTCGACGACAGCTCCGCGGATGCGTCGGACGGAGCGGCCGCCGAGGAGGTCGACCGCCTCTCGATCGTCGCCACGACCTCGCTCATCGGGGACATGGTCGCCACGCTCGCGCAGGAGGATGCCGAGGTGACCGTGCTCATGCCGCCGGGTGTCGACCCGCACGGCTACGAGCCATCGGCGAGCGACGGGCGGCTGCTGCGTGAGGCGGATCTGATCGTGGCGAACGGCTTGCAGCTCGAGGAGAACCTGGTGTCGGTCCTCGAGGCGGTCGAGGAGGAAGGTGGCAGCATCCTCGCCCTGGCCGAGCAGCTCGACCCCATCGACTTCGCGTGGGACGGCCCGGGGCACAGCCACGGTGACGACGACGCCGGTCACCCGCAGGATGATGACGACCACGGTCACTCACACGACGATGACGCCGGTCACTCCCACGATGATGACGACCACGGTCACTCCCATGATGACGACGACCACGGTCACTCCGACGAAGAGGAGGACCACGGTCACTCCCACGATGGCGGGGACCCGCACTTCTGGTTCGACCCGCTACGTGCCGCCGAGGGTGTGCAGCTGATCGCCGAGGCCATCGCCGAACTGGACGAGCGGCTCGAGGCTGAGGAGTGGTCGGCGCGCGGTGCGGCCGCGGCCGAGGAGCTCGAGGAGCTCCACGACGAGATGATGGCGATGTTCGACACCATCCCGTCCGGGAACCGCACGCTGGTCACCAACCACGACGCGCTCGGCTACCTGGCGTACCGCTACGACCTCGAGGTGCTGGGCACGGTCGTGCCCGGCGCCTCGACGCAGTCCGAGGTCGACGCGCGTGGATTCGCGGAGCTGGTGGAGACGGTCGAACGCGCTGGCGTCGAGGTGGTCTTCGCCGAGAACACCGACTCCACCGTGCTCGCCGAGCAACTCGCCAGCGAGGTGGTCGGGCGCGGCGATCTCGAGGTCGAGGTCGTGCGGATCTACACCGACGCCCTCGGTGAGGAGGGCAGCGGTGCCGAGACCTACACCGGCCTGCTGCGCACCACCTCCAGGCTGATCACGGAGGCGCTCGGCGGCACCGTCTGACCTGCGCGTGCAGGATCGGCGTCGCCGGGAGCCACCGGTACCTGGGGGTCCCCGAACGCTGGAGGTCGCTCCCGCCCGCCCGGGGGTCTACGGTTCGCCGCGCCAGGGCGCCGTCCACCGGGGGCCGGCCGACCCAGCCGGCCGACGACCGGTGGGCACACCGCCACCGGTCGGTGTGCGCTCCTGATCACGGCACGGTAGGTCCGAGCCCTGCACGGAGGTTCCGGAGACGATGACCCGTGGTTGATCTGCTCCTCGACCCCTTCGTGTTCGAGTTCATGCGCAACGGCCTGTACGCGGGACTGCTGACGGTGGTCGCCGCCTCGCTGGTCGGGACGTGGGTCGTGCTGCGGGGCCTGTCCTTCATGGGCGACGCGATGGCGCACGGGGTGCTCCCCGGGATCGCCGTGGCCTTCCTGCTGGGGGGCAACCTGCTCGTCGGTGCGGCGATCAGTGCCGCGGTCATGATCGCCGGCGTCAGCCTCGCCAGTGCCAGGAGCCGTCTGGGTGACGACGTCGCGATCGGGCTGCTGTTCGTCGGGATGCTCGCCCTCGGTGTCGCCATCATCTCCGCACGTGGTGCCTACGCCGGCGACCTGACGACGATCCTGTTCGGTGACCCCATCGGCGTGACCGCCGGCCATCTGCGCACCCTGCTGCTCGCCGCCACCGTGACCATCGTGCTCACCGTCGCGCTGTACCGGCCGTTCCTGGTCCTCTCCTTCAGCCGGGCGAAAGCCCTGGTCCTCGGGATGCATCCGCGTCTCGCGCACCTGGCGATGCTCGGGCTGATCGCCATGGTCATCGTGACGTCCTTCAGGACGGTGGGCACGCTGCTGGTGTTCGCCTTCCTGATCGCCCCGCCGGCGACCGCCTCCCTGATCGCGCGACGCGTGCCGGTGATGATGCTGGTGTCCATCCTCGTCGGCGCCATCAGCGTGCTGGCAGGGCTGCTGATCAGCTTCTACTTCGGCACAGCGACCGCGGCCACGATCGCGGGCCTGACCGTCCTGCTGTACTTCGTGGTGCTGACGGTCCGCGAGACGATCGACGCCCTCCGCCGGTGGCGGTCACGGTCTCGCCGACACGCCACAGCGCCCGCGTGAGGCCGCGCCCGTAGGTGCAGCTGCGAGGTTCAGCTGCACCGTCCGCAGGTGCCGACCAGTTCGAGACGGTGCGAGTCGATCACGTAACCACGCTGGTCCCGCGCTTCGCCGGCTGCCTCGCCCAGCGCCCGTTCGATGGCGGGTGGCAGCACCACATCGTCGATCCGGCCACAGACGGAGCACACCACGTGGTGGTGGTGCTCCGAGAGCTCCTCGGTCAGCTCGTAACGCGCGACATCGTCGGTCGAGGCGAGGCGATGGACCGCGCCGCACTGCTCGAGGATGGCGAGGTTGCGGTAGAGCGAGCTCTGCGACTGTGCCGCGCCCCGATCCAGTAGCTCCGGGATCGTGACCGGCCGGTCCGTCGCTATCAGCAGGTCCACGAGCTGCTTCCGACCCCGGGTGTAGCGCTGCCGGGACCGCCGGAGTTGCTCGTCCACGATGGTATGCACGTCTGTACTCATGCCGTGCAGGCTACACGCGTTCTCGGAACGGCGGCGTCAGGCGTGACACGGCGTCGACCGGCGGCGCGCGGGCGAGCACGGCCGGGCAGTTAGACTGCGCTGTCGCGCCCCTGCCACCCGCGGGCCGATCCCCGCGCATCCCGCCGCCCTGTCACCGTCCCGCCCGGAGCCCGTAGTGCGCCCCCGCGTCCGAACCCTGGCTGCCGCACTGGCCGCGGCGCTCCTGCTCGCTGCCTGCGGCCCCGCCCTGCCCGCTGGTACCGCAGCGGTGGTCGGCGACTCGCGCATCCCACGCGCCGAGGTGGAGCGTGCGGTCGCGAACCTGGATCTGTCGGCCGACCGTGAGGCGATCGCGGACTCCTTGCCCGCCGATCTCTCGCCGGCCCAGCGGCGTGCCCAGACCGACGAGCAGTTCGCCGAGATCGTCCAGGACCTCCAGCGCCGGACCCTCGACCTCTACATCCGGCTGGAGATCGTGCGGATGGTCGCCGCGGAGGAGGGCGTCGAGGTCGCCGACGCTGATCGCGCCGAGGCCCGCCAGGCGCTCATCGACTCCATCGGCGGGGAGGACGAGCTCGACGGTGTCCTCACCCAGTCCGGGTTCACCGAGGAGCTCTTCGAGGAGGTCATCGTCGAACAGGAGGCGCTGATCGGCGCGCTGCGCACCGCCCTGCTCGGTGACGCCACCCTCGAGGTCCGTGAACCACGGCACATCCTGGTGGAGGACGAGGCCGAGGCCCTGGAGATCGTGGAGCTGCTCGCCGGCGGGGAGGACTTCGCGGCGCTCGCAGAGGAGCGCTCCGTCGACCCGGGCAGCGCCGCAGAGGGTGGCGCGCTGGAGGCCGCGCCCCGCGGTGCGTGGCTGCAGGAGTTCGACGACGCGGTGTGGACCGCCGAGATCGGGGAGACCGTCGGACCGGTCCAGACCCAGGCCGGCTTCCACATCATCGAGGTGGTGGACATCCAGACCCTCGATGCCGACGAGCTCCCTGAAGAGCAGGTGCAGCAGCTGGTCGGTGGGGAGCTCGACGCCCGCTTCGTCGCGGTCGTGGCGGATACCGAGGTCCGGGTCGATCCGGCCTTCGGTGAGTGGAGCCAGGACCCCAACGACCCGTCGCTGCGCCCCCTCCAGCCGGTCGGTGCGGCACCCGACGCCCCCGCGCCCGGAGCGGAGCCGGGGCTCGACGAGCTGGAGGGAGGGGAGCTGACCGAGGAGGAGCTCGCGGAGCTGCTCGAGGAGCTCGAGAGCGGCCAGTGACCCCCGCAGCGACGAGCAGACCCCACGACGGCGTCTCCAGCGTGACCGTCGCCCTGGTGGAAACCTCGGACCTGCTGCCGGGCCTGCTGCCCTTCCAGGCCTGGGACGTCCTCGGCACCGCGGAGCAGGTGTTCGCCCGTGATGCGGCCGCGCACCCCTCCGCCGAACATCTCCACTTCGCCGGTCTCGACCTGTCCACCCTGGAACCCGCACCCCTGCAACGTGGTGACCTCGACCTCACCCGCCCCGGCGATCCCGGCGACCGCCGTCTCGCGAAGGCGCTCATCGCCCACGCGCACGCGGCGGGAACGGCGGTGTACCTCCTCGGTCCTGAGGACGAGCGGCTCGCACTGGCGCTCGCCGGGATGGCAGCCGAGCAGGACGTCGAGGTGGAGCTGGTCTTCCTCGCGCAGCAGCCTCCAGGTACCGAGCTCCTGCGCCTCGTGGAGGTCCTGCGCCGACTCCGTGACCCCGACCACGGCTGCCCGTGGGACCTCGAACAGGACCACGCGAGCCTCGTGCGCTACCTGGTCGAGGAGACCTACGAGCTGGTCGAGGCCGTCGAGGCCGGGGATGACACCGACCTGGCCGAGGAGCTCGGCGACGTGCTCCTGCAGGTGGTGTTCCACGCGCAGGTCGCGAACGACCGGCGTGCCTTCGGTATCGACGACGTGGCCCGTGGCATCGCGCAGAAGCTCATCCGGCGCCACCCCCACGTGTTCGCTGACGGGGACGCGTCCACGCCGGAGGAGGTCCAGACCCGCTGGGACGAGCTGAAGACCCAGGAGAAGGACCGGACCGGACCCTTCGACGGGGTGCCGGCCGCCGGCCCGGGCCTCGATCTGCTGCACACCCTGCATCGGAAAGCTCGGCGTCGCGGGGTGCTGCCGCCCGACCAGCCGTCCCCTGGCCAGCAGCTGACGGCGGCGGCCGCTGCCGTGGCCCAGCTGCAGCAGCCGATGGTGACGCCGGCCGCCGGAGCGTCGCGCGACGCCGATCCTGACGGCGGTGGTGGCCCTGACGCGGGCGGCGGCCGGGATGCAGGCGCTGACCTGGACGCGGGCGTCGGCCCGGATGTAGGCGCTGATCCGGACGCGGGCGGCGACCAGGACGCGGGCGCTGATCCGGACGCGGGCGCTGATCCGGACGCGGGCGGCGACCAGGACGCGGGCGCTGCGGTCCAGGCCGATGCGGAGCTCGCCGTCGGCCGGCTGCTCGATGCCGCGGTCGTGGTGGCCGCAGCGCACGGCGTCGACCCGGAAGCCGCCGCACGCCGGGTTGCGCGCGAGCGGCGCGCCCGCACGGAGGCCGCCTTCGACCGGCTGCCGGCGGCGGTGCGTGGCGACGAGGCGGTCGATCCCGAGGCGTGGGCGCAGGCCTGGACGGACGCCGCCGCTGACGGCTGAGCGCTGCGGGGCCACGGCTGCCGGAGGGCACCTCGAGGCCGCGTCACGGCACCGCTGGAGGCGCGTGCCCCTGACCACACGGTCCCTGCCGCGTCCCGCGGCCGGCCACTAGCATCTCGCACGTCGCCACCTGGAGGACCGTGTGCCACCGAAGCGCTGCCCCGAGTGCGGGCGCTTCCTCGCCAACGAGGTCGTCGCGTCCTTGGACACCGCCAGCGCGCCCTGTCCGCGCTGCGGCGCCCAGCTCACACCGGACGTCGTCGTGGGAGGCACAGCTGCACAGCACGCCACGTCCCCGGCGGCGGATGCGGACAGCGCCGACCGTTCGGTGCGTCCGCCTGACCTCGACCCCTCCGACGTCCAACGCCGGGATCTCGACGTCCTCTCCGGTTGGGATGTGGGCGCGACGCCCGAGGAGGTGGCCTCCTGGCGGTCGGACCGCCGGCCCTTCCCCACCGACACCGTGGTCGTGCTCGGCGCCGGCCTCGCCGGTGCCGCGCTCGCCGGTCTGGTGGCACGCGAACACCGGGCCGGTTGGGCCGCCGCGGGCGTGATCGGCGGTGTCGGGCTCGCCGGCGCCTGGCGGCGGATCTGGGAGCTGCGGCTGTGAGGCCGCGCCGCGATGCCGGCTGTGCGCCCAGCGCGCTGGTCGACGCACGCGTTGAAGCTGTTGAAGTTGTTGTACGAGTGCACGGATGTGGCGTAGTGTTTCCTGTGGGGCGACCTGCCAGGGCACCGCGAGGGCCGCAGACCGTGCCTGACCTCTGAGGGACCCATGGATATGTCCAGCATCAGCCACGTCCACGCCCGTGAGATCCTCGACAGTCGGGGTAACCCCACCGTCGAGGTGGAGATCGTCGCGGGCATGATCGACGCCGTCGGTCGCGCCGCCGTGCCGTCGGGCGCCTCCACCGGTGAGGCGGAAGCGGTCGAGCTGCGTGACGGCGACGACGGCCGCTACCTCGGCAAGGGCGTCACCAA
Organism: Nitriliruptoraceae bacterium; assembly: GCA_003565155.1. Classification (GTDB taxonomy): domain Bacteria; phylum Actinomycetota; class Nitriliruptoria; order Nitriliruptorales; family Nitriliruptoraceae; genus T1Sed10-7. The sequence goes on from PXDB01000079.1 coordinate 66,351, forward strand.
GGCCGTCGCCAACGTCAACGAGCGCATCGCGCCTGAGTTGCTCGGGATGGACGTCACGCGCCAGCGCGAGATCGACGCCCTGCTGCTCTCCCTCGACGGGACCGACAACAAGGGTGAGCTCGGCGCCAACGCGATCCTCGGCGTGTCGATGGCCGCCGCGAAGGCCGCCGCCGCCGCCAGCGAGCTGCCGCTCTACCAGTACCTCGGTGGCCCCAACGCCCACCTGCTGCCGGTGCCGTGCATGAACGTGCTCAACGGCGGCAGCCACGCCGACTCCAACGTGGATTTCCAGGAGTTCATGATCGCCCCCGTGGGTGCACCGAGCTTCCGGGAGGCGCTGCGCTACGGCGCGGAGACCTACCACAAGCTCAAGAAGGTCCTCCACGACCGCGGGCTCGGCACGGGGCTCGGTGACGAGGGTGGGTTCGCACCCGACCTCGAGTCCAACGCCGCGGCCCTTGACCTGCTGGTGGAGGCCGTCGAGGCCGCCGGGTTCACCCCGGGCGAGGACATCGCCATCGCGCTCGACCCCGCCGCGTCGGAGTTCTACCGCGACGGCGCCTACCACCTCGATGGTGAGGGCCGCGTGCTCTCCTCCGCGGAGATGGTCGACCTGTGGGCCGACCTGGTGGGTCGCTACCCGATCATCTCCATCGAGGACGGTCTCGACGAGGGTGACTGGGACGGCTTCAAGCTCATGACCTCCCGCCTCGGTGACACGCTCCAGATCGTCGGCGACGACCTGCTGGTCACCAACCCCACCTTCGTGCAGCGGGGCATCGAGGAGCAGGCGGCCAACAGCGTGCTGGTGAAGGTGAACCAGATCGGCTCGTTGACCGAGACCTTCGACACCATCTCCCTGGCCCACCGTGCGAGCTGGACCACCATGGTCAGCCACCGCTCCGGTGAGACCGAGGACGCCACGATCGCCGACATCGCGGTGGCGTCCAACGCCGGTCAGATCAAGACCGGTGCCCCCGCCCGCTCGGACCGGGTCGCCAAGTACAACCAGCTGCTGCGCATCGAGGAGCAGCTCGGCGACGCCGCCCGTTACGCCGGCAAGGCCGCGTTCCCGCGCGCCTGAGGCGTCCCTACCGAGGACGATCCGTGACCGCGAGCCACCGCCTGGACGAACGTCGTCGCCTGCGCGCCCTGGAGCGGCGGCGACGGCGAGGTGGCAGCGCGGGCGGTCCCGCGACGGGGCAACGCGCCCCCCGCGGCATCCGCGGCGGCGTCGCACGGCTCCGCAGCCGTGCGACCCGCGCGGCGCGCGGCGACCGCCCCCTGATCGTGGCGCTGCTCGGGATCCTCGCGCTGACCGCGGTGATCCTCTCCTCTCCCGTGGAGAGCTTCCTCGACGGCCGCGACCGCGTGGAACATCTCGAGGTGAAGGCCGCCGCCCTCGACGCGGAGAACACCCGGCTCGAGCAGCGTGTCAGCGATCTCAAGAGCGACACCACGATCGAGCTGCTCGCCCGCGAGCAGCTGGGTCTGGTCCACCCGGGCGAGGTGCTCTACACCCTCAGCCCACCAGAGGTGGAGCGTCCGCTGATCTCCTCGCCCCGTACCCGAGAGTCGGACACCCAGCTCCCCTGGTACCGGCGTGCCTGGCAGGAGCTGCGCCAACGCCTGCCGGGCGGCTGAGCGCGCACGCATGGGGCGGGCCACCCCGTCACCCGTGATGTTGCCGCAGCGCCGCCGACTCCGTACCGTTCCTACCGGCGGCGTCTCCTTGGTGCCGCCATCCGCGCGCCCGGCCGGCAGGTGGTCGGGACCCATCATCCCGCCGGTTCCATCGGCGCGGCAGACCGGATCGCCGGTGCGGGCGCGGGCACCCACCCGATCCGCGAGGAGTTGATCGCACTGCAGGGATCGATCGTCAAGGGCAAGGTCGTCCGGCTCGAGGAGTACGGCGCGTTCGTCGAGGTGCAGACCGAGGACGGTGGCGCGGTCACCGGCCTGGTGCACGTCTCTGAGGTCGACGCCGATTTCGTCGAGAACATCTACGCCTACCTCGCCGAAGGCGACGAGGTGGACGTGAAGGTGCTCGATGTGAAGGAGGACGGCAAGGTCGACCTCTCCATCAAGCGGGCAGACCCCGACTGGCAGGACGAGGAGACCGTCAACCTCCGTTCCAAGCTGGACAAGGACTTCAACAAGCGGCTGCGTCGCTTCATGCACAAGTCCCAGATGATCCAGGGTGAGGCGCGCCGTCAGCGGCGTGGTCGCGTCGGTTCATGACGCACGCTGACGGGGAGGATCCCCCCCTCCCTGTGGTGGACGCCCCCGGCGGCCGCGAGGCCGCCGCACGTACACCCCTCGAGGACGCCGTCCGGGTCGACCCGGCGGCGTCCTACGTGCGTGCGGGCGCAGCACCGGCCGCCGACACGGCGGAACGGGCCGTGCTCTCGGCCCAGCTCGGCCGTCCCGCCCGTGGCGCACCCGCGGTGGTCCACCGCTGCGGCTTCGGGTTGCCGACCGTCGCCCGGGTCCAGCCGCGGTTGGAGGACGGCACCCCCTTCCCCACGGTGTTCTGGCTGACCTGTCCCGTGCTGCGTTCGCGGGTGGGGCGGCTGGAGGCCGACCACGCCATGGTCGGCCTCAACGACCGCTTGTCGCACGACCCGGTCCTCGCCGCCGAGTACGCCGCCGCTTCCACGCGCTACGTGGCCTTCCGCGACCGGCTGGATGGCCCGTTGCCCGGCGATCCGAGCGCAGGTGGCATGCCGCACCACATCAAGTGCCTCCACGTCCACGCTGCACATCACCTCGCGACCGGCGACAACCCGGTGGGCGCGTGGACGGTGGAGCACGCCACGCCGGCGCCGTGCGCCGGCCCGTGTGTCCCGGAGGACCTGCTCGGTGACGCCGACGACGCCGGGTGACATGGTGCTTCCCCCGCGCCGGTCACGGCACGGTCGTGTCGTCCACGGCTTCGACAGGCCCGAACACGGCCTGACCAGGAGCGCCACTGATGTCCGCCCCCCGCGCCGCCGTCGACGTCGGCTCGAACTCCGTCCGCCTGCTCGTACTCGACGGTGACGGCACCCGCCTGACCCGCATCATGCGTATCACGCGGCTGGCTGCCGGCGTGGACGCCACGGGCCGTCTCGACGACGCGGCGCTGTCCCGAACCCTGGAGGCGATCGCCGGCTACCGGCAGGTGTGGCAGGAGCACGGCGTCACCGATCAGGTCCGCATCGCCGCGACCTCGGCGGTTCGGGACGCCACCGACCGGGACCGTTTCTTCGACGGTGTGCTGGACGCCACCGGCGTGCGCGCGCAGGTCATCTCCGGCGCGGAGGAAGCCGCCCTCGCCTTCGCCGGCGCCGTGGGAGCGGTGGACGTGCCCCGGCCCACCGCGGTGCTCGACATCGGTGGGGGTTCAACGGAACTGATCGTCGGTGACACGGCCGGACAGGTCGCGGCGGCGGTGTCGATGCAGCTCGGCTGCGTCCGCGTCGCCGAGCGTCACCTCTCCCAGGACCCGCCGAGCGCCGCCGAGCTGCTGGCGGCCCGCGAGCTGATCGACGCCCGCCTCGACGATGGGGTCGCCGCGCTGGACCGCGACGGTGGCGTGCTGTCGACCGCGCAGGCGCTGGTGGCGGTCGCCGGTACGGCCACCACCCTCGGCGCGCTGCACCTCGGGCTGGACAGCTACGACGAGGACCGCATCCACGGGACGCGGGTGCCGGCCGACGCGCTGCAGGAGCTGACCGCGCGGCTCGCGGCGATGACCGCGGCGGAGCGGGCCCAGCTCGGCCCCGTCCAGCCGGGCCGGGAGGACGTGATCCACGGTGGGGCGCTGGTGCTGCAGGCTGCGTTGGCGCGTACCGGGCTGGGTGAGGTCGTGATCAGCGAGGCTGACGGGCTGGACGGGCTCGCGGCGTCGCTCAGCTGAGTGGGGCCGCCTGCGCGAGCGTCGCGACGTCGGTGCCTTCCTCGGACATCTCGCCGGCCTGCTGTTCCCGCGGCTGGTCCGGATCGAGCGCCCGGTCGGTGATGGGGCGGTGCAGCAGCAGCACGGCCACGACCTGCACCAGCACCGCCGCTGCGAAGGTCAGCTGCAGGCTGGTCGCCGAGGCGAGCAGCCCGCCGAGCAGCGCACCCACCGGCATCGCACCCATGCCGACCAGGCGGAAGGTGGCGTTGACCCGTCCGAGCACCGCACCCGGGACGATCCGCTGACGGCTCGACACCGACACGACGTTCGAGGCCACCGAGCCGGCACCGAGCACCAGGGCGACCAGGACGATGGGGGCGAGCGCGGCGGTCATCAGGGGGACCAGCATCGCCGCGCTGCACAGCAACACGCCACCGAGCAGGGTGCGTCGGGCACCGAGGTGACGCTCCGCGGGTGCTGCCACCAGCGAGCCGGCCACGCTGCCGACGGCCAGCACGGCCGCCAGACCACCGTAGGCCGCTGCCGGCAGGCCCATGGGCGCGTCGTCTCCCACCACGAACAGCACGAACACCCCGAAGTAGGCCGCGTTGGCGAGGTTCAGGGCGCCGCCGAGCAGGGCGATGGCCTTCAGGGTCGGGTTGGCGAACAGGTGGCGCCCCCCTTCGCGGATGTCCGCACGCAGCCGGGCCGGCGGCCGTGGCGCCGGGGTGTAGGCCGAGGGCAGGCCGAGCAGGAGCGCGGCGGTGGCCAGGTAGAGGGCGGCGGGGGTGAGCAGCACCGCCGCGCCCGCGACCCCGACGAGCACGCCGGCCAGGGGCGCCCCGGCGAAGTTGCGGAGCACGGTCTGCACCCCGATCAGCCGTCCGTTGGCGGCGCCGAGCTGCTCGCGACCGACGACGTCGGGCAGCAGGGACTGGCTGGTGGTGTCGAACAACACCTCGCAGCACCCGAGCAGCACCACGGCGAGGTAGAGCAGCGGAAGGCTGAGCTGGCCCAGCAGGGCGGCCGTTCCCACCACCACCAGCACCAGCGCGCGGGCGCCGGCCGCACCGACCAGCAGCCGGCGTCGCGCGCGGCGGTCGGCCAGGGCACCGGCGGTCAGGGCGAACAGCAGCCAGGGCAGGGTGAAGGCCGCCTGCACCCCGCCGATCAGTGCCGGCTCCCGGGTCAGCTCCAGCGCGAGCAGGGGCGCGCCCACCAGCACGAGCCCGTCAGCGAGGTTGGAGGTCGTCGCGGCGGCGAGCAACCGGTGGAAGGGGCGGGGGAGGGGTGTCATGGTGCCACCTCGGTGTAGGTTTCTGCAGAGGAAGTTCTGCGGTCTCTCGGGATCATAAACTGCAAAGGAACTTCTGCAAAGATATCTCTGCGAACGGTGGCAGGAGCGGACATGTCGAGCGAGGCGCGCGCGGACGCGACGGACGCCGAGACAGCGGCCCCAGCAGCCGAACCCGATCCACGGCCGCCGCAGCCGATGGCGGTGGATGCCGCGGCGCTGAAGGCCCTGGCCCACCCGCTGCGGCTGCGGATGTACGACCTGCTCGCCGACGGTGGCCCCGCCACCGCCTCGCAGCTCGCGCAACAGGTGGGCGAGAGCAGCGGCACGACCAGCTACCACCTGCGCGTCCTGGCGAGCCACGGCTTCATCGAGGACGCCCCCGACCGCGGCAACCGTCGGGAGCGCTGGTGGCGGACCCGCCCCGGGGGCTACACCCTCCAGGGCAGCACGCTCCTCGACGACCCGTCCAACGACCCCGCGCTGGAGGTGATCGCGGACCGCGCCTGGCGTACCAGTGCCACGCAGCTGCGGACCTGGTTCGCCTCGGCGACCCGGTGGGACGCGCGGTGGCTGGACGCGACCGCCAACGCCACCATGCGAATCCAGGCGACGCCGGAGCAGCTGGCGGCACTTCGCGACGAGGTGTGGGAGGTGCTGGAGCGCCACCGTGTGCGGCTGACGACGGCGGATGCTGCCGAGGAGGCCGCCGCAGGAGGGACGGCGCACGTCACCGACGGGGCCACCGACGACGCCCGCCGGGTCGTGGTGCAGTTCCACGCCTTCCCCCTCGGCGAACCACCGGAGGCGTCCCCGTGACGAGCACGCCCCACGAGCACGACCACCGGCACGGTGCACCGCGCGCCCCCGACCTCGAACCGACCCTCTTCTGGCGCCGTCTCGAGCGCGCCCTGTCCGAGGTGGACCCGTCGCGACGGATCCCGCCACCGGGCGCCCGGGCCGGCGCGGTGCTCGTCCTGATCGAGGAGGCCGCGGACGGCCTGCGCGTGGTCCTGACCCGCCGCCGCCGCGACCTGCGATCCCACCCGGGGCAGTTGTCCTTCCCGGGTGGGCGTCTCGATGGGGGTGAGAGCGTCGAGGAGGCCGCCCTGCGTGAGGCCACCGAGGAGGTCGGGCTCCGTGCGGACAGCGTCGAGGTGGTGGGCACCGGACCGGTGTTCTACATCCCGCCCTCGCGCTTCTGGGTCGCACCCGTCCTCGCACGCTGGCGCCACCCGCACCCCCTGGATGAGAACCCCTGGGAGGTGGACGCGATCCTGCGGGTCCCCCTGGCGCGGCTGGTGGATCCCGCTGCCTGGCGGCACGCGCCCCTGTCACTCGAGGGCTCGACGTGGGCGTGGCAGCTCGACGAGGACCTGTTGTGGGGTGCCACGGCGGTGGTGCTGGCCGTCCTGCTCGACACCGCACTGCCGGGATGGCACGGCGGGCGTGACCCGCACGAGCTCGGCCCCGAGCGCGAGGTGCGACCCTGGGAGCAGGTCCCCGCCCTCACCCGCCGACCACGGTTGTCGGGCGAGCTCCCGAGCCTGCCGCAGGACCTCGTCCCCCACGTCACCACGTCCCAGCTGCGTTCGGTGCGCAGCTGGCTCCGGCGGCACGGGGTCGGCGAGCTCGCCCTGGCCGAGCAGGTAGGTAGGGCCCTGGTCAACGCCGCCCGACGGCTGCACGACGGCGGGCTCGACGGCGTGCCGGTGACGGTGCTGGCCGGTCCCTCCAGCAACGGTGCCGGCGGACTCGCCGCCGCACGGCTGCTGGTCAGCGCGGGAGCGCGGCCCCGGGTCCTGCTGGCCGGCTCCCCGCGGTTCCCGGCGCAGGTGGAGCTCCTGCGTGCCGGTGGGGTGGCGGTGGCCGTCCTCGACGACACCCCCGCCGGGCCTGCGCTCCCGGAGGGGCCCGGCGCGCTGTTGCTCGACACCCTGCTCGGCGTCGGCAGCAGCCCCCCGCTGACCGACACCCCGCGCGCCGCCGTCCGCTGGCTCCGCCGCCACGACGTGCCGGTGGTCGCCGCGGAGCTTCCGAGCGGGTTGGACCCGGCGACGGGGCTGCGGGGACCCTGTGTCACCGCCGATGTCACCGTCGCGCTCGGTCTGCCGCTCCTCGGCCTGCAAGAGACCATCACCCACGCCTTCGTGGGGGACCTCTACCTCGCCGACATCGGTATCCCCCCTGCCGCCTGGGCCGACGCCGGCGTGGACGTGACCGCGGTGGCGCCCTTCTCCTCCGGCTCGCTGGTGCGACTGTGCACCGGGCAGCGGGCCAGCGACGCCGGCACACCGGACCAGGCGGTGCCGGGCGCCTGACGCCTGCCGGCGCACCCTGGTACCCCGGTGCGGGTGGTGGGGTTCGAACCCACACGGGCCTCGCGGCCCCAAGGGTTTTAAGCCCTCTGCGTCTGCCAACTCCGCCACACCCGCGTCTTCGGCAGGGTAGGCGTTGCCGGCCGCCCGGGGCCGCCCGGGGCCGCCCGGGGTGATCGGTGGCCACCGCACCGCCGGACACGGCACCCTGTCCGCCTGTCCGCCCGTCGGGCGACCGGCTACCGACTCCGAGGAGCGCACCGTGACCACCGTCCTGGTCGAGACGACCCAGCACCGCGTCGACGTCACCGGTGCCGACCGCGTCCGTTACCTCGAGGACGTGACCTCGCAAGCCCTGCTGGACGTGCCGGTGACCCATGTCCGCAGCGCCCTGGTCCTGGACACCCACGGCACCCCTGCCGCCATGTTCGACGTCGTGGTCCTCGGTGACCGGCTCACCCTGCTGGCCCCCGACGCCGAGGTGGCGCGCTACCTCGTCGAGGTGCTCGGCGGGCGCACCTTCCTGCTCGACGCGGCCTTCGCGCTCCGCGAGACCGCGGCGCTGGCGGTCCGGGGGCCACAGGCCGACGCCGTGGTCGCCGCGGCCGGGTTGACGGTGGTCGCGGGACGGTGCCGCCTCGCGGGTGACCTCCTGGTGGTCAGCCGCCCGGACGGGGTGGATCTCTTCGGTCCGGAGTCGGCCCGCCTGGACGCCGCAGCGGCCCTGCGTGCTGCCGGTGGCGTGGACGGTGACACCACCGACCTCGAGGACCTGCGCATCGCCCGGGGCGAGCCGGCCTGGGGCCGTGAGGTCGTGGCACCCCACCTCCCCGAGGAGATCGGGCTGCTGCCCAGCCACGTCCACCTCGCCAAGGGCTGTTACCCCGGCCAGGAGGCCGTGGCCCGCATGTGGATGCTCGGCCGGCCACGGCGTCGGCTGGCGGCGGTGCGGGTCTTCGGTGACATCACCGCCGGCTGGCGTACCGGATCGGGCCGACGGCAGGTCGAGGTGACCAGCGTGACCTCCGACGGCGGGAGGGCGCTGGCCTTCGTGCCGGCTGATGCTGCGGTGGGTGCGGCCTTCGGTGACGGCGTCGACGGGGCCGGGGACCCGGCGGATGCGGGAGGAGGTGCCCGCATCGAGGTGGAGCGGCTCGTGGGGGCCGACCCGAACCCGCCCGGTCACGACCCGGCGATCGCGCGGCGCCGAGACCGCCCCCGCGGCTGACCGTCTGCCGTCCGGTTCACAGCGCGGCGATGGCCTTCAGCACCGCGTCCGCGTGCTTCTTGGGCTGGATCTTCGGCCACGCGGCGGCGACCCTGCCCTCGGCGTCGACCAGGACCGAGGAGCGGATCACGCCCTCGTACTCCTTGCCGTACATGCTCTTGGTGCCCCAGGCGCCGTAGGTGCGGATCACCTCGGTGTCGGGGTCGGCGAGCAGGCGGTGCGGCAGATCGTGCTTCGCTGCGAAGCGCGCGTGGCTGTCGACGGGGTCGGGGGAGATGCCGAGCACCGCGGCGCCGGCCGCCTCGAACTCGCTCCACTGGTCGCGGATGCCGCAGGCCTGGGTCGTGCAGCCCGAGGTGTCGTCGCGGGGGTAGAAGTACACCAGCACCGGCTGCCCCTGGAGCGCGGACAACCGGACCTCTTCGCCGTCCTGGTCGGGGAGGGAGAAGTCCGGGGCCTGGCTGCCGATCTCGAGCATGATGATCCTCCGTGCGTGTCGGGTCTCGGGTGCGCCGGATCGAGGGCGCCACCGGCACTTCGTAGCAGGCCCGCGGTGGATGGCGTGCGCGGGTGCGCCCGGCGTCGACCCACTAGGGTCCCGCCCGCAACGGTACGACGAGCGTCCGGCGCACACGGACGCGGAAGGTGTGGTGGATGGACGAGAACATCGAGGTCTTCATCGAGGTACCGATGGGGTCCCGCAACAAGTACGAGTGGGACTTCCGACGGCAGTGCTTCGTGCTCGACCGCATGCTGTTCACCGCCGTGCGCTACCCGGGGGACTACGGCTTCATCCCTGAGACCCTGGCCCTCGACGGTGACCATCTCGACGTGATGGTGATCCTCGGTGAGCCCTCCTTCCCCGGTTGCACCGTCAAGGCGCGCGTGCTCGGCATGCTGGACATGAGCGACGACAAGGGGCCTGACGAGAAGATCCTCACGGTGGCCGATCACGATCCGCGCTGGCAGAACCTCCGCTTCCTCGGTGACGTGCCGCGCCACCTGCTGGACGAGATCGCCCACTTCTTCGGCATCTACAAGGACCTCGAGCAGAAGCTCGTCGAGGTGCGTGGGTGGGAGAACCGAGAGAAGGCCCTGCAGGTCATCGAGGAGGCCCGGGACCGCTACGAGGGCCCGGAGGAGACGGTGGGCTACCCGCTGTGACCGTGACCGGCCGTGACCGGCCCGGGAGCGACATGCAGGCACCGTCGTGGTCCTCCCGGCGGTAGGGGTCTGTCGGTGACCGCCGGACCGGCGGCCGGTATGGTACGAAGCCGGACGGGTCACCCTGGGATCCGCACCGTGTACCGTCGGGAGGTCCCCGGTGAGCGACAACGACGAGCAGCCGACCGCCGCGAGCCGGCGTGACGCGTCGGGCCCCTTCGCGCTCCTCGAGGGCCCTGAGGACCTGGTGCCGGACGCGCAGCTCGCTGATCTGTCCTCCCTCGACACGGCGGCGCTGCGGGAACTGCGGACGCGGTGCGAGACCGCGGAGGAAGGCGTCTCCTACGCGCGACGCGTGCTCCAGGGGCGGCTCGACATCCTGCGTGCGCGCCTCGGCGACCGGGCCGACGACACCGACCACGTCCTCAGCGACCTGCCCCGCATCCTCGCCGACCCGGGGCACGTCGCCGATCCGGCCCAGGCACGCGCCACCCGCGTTCGGGTGCCCGCTGACGCTGACCGCTACACCGAGGTGATCGACGCCGTCCTCGCCGAGGACGATCTCGAGGCCATCGATGAGGTGGCCCTGAACGAGCTGGACCCGGTCATCGAGCGCCTCACCGCAGCGGAACAGGAGCTGTCGCGGCGGCGGCGGGAGCTGTTCACGCGCATCGACGCGATCCGCGCGGAGCTCCTCGCCCGCTACAAGGACGGCCGCGCGGACGTCCGCGAGCTGCTGGCGTGACACCACCCACCGGCGAGATGACGCCCTGCGGCGGGTGAGCGCTGCCGTCACGCCACCGGCCGCCGACGGCCCGCCACAGCTGCTCGCCGAGGTGACCCGGCGCGACCAGCGTGACGGAACCGAGGTGGTGGAGTCCACCCACGCGGGACACCTCGTGGTGTGCGGGCCGGAGGGTGCTGTCGTGGCCGCGGTCGGTGACCCCGGTCGCTGCACCTTCGCGCGCTCCACGGTCAAGCCGCTGCAGGCAGCGGCGTGCCTCGAGGTCCTGGCAGCCCACGGGTGGGGCGACGATGCCCTCCCGCTGCCGGAGCTGGCCGTGGCCTGGTCCTCCCATCGCGGCGAACCGGCACACCTCGCGGCGATCACGGACCTGCTGGCCCGCTCCGGGACGCCCGCGTCGGCGCTGACCTGCCCACCTGCGGTGCCGGAGGCTGACCCGGGCGCGATGCCGAGCCGGTTGCTGCACAACTGCTCCGGCAAGCACGCCCTGTTCGCCCTGGCCGGGTCCGCCCTCGGCGTCCGCGGCCCGGCACTGCTGGACCCCGACGCGGCGGTGCAACAGCAGGTACTCGGGGTGCTGGCGGCGATGCTCGGCCGCCCAGCGGCCCTGGGCGTCGACGGCTGTGGGGCCCCGGCGGTCGCGGTGCCGCTGTACCGCCTGGCCGCCGGCTTCCAGCGGGTGCTGACCGACCCCCGCTGTGCACGCGTGCGTGCGGCCGGGGCCGCCCACCCGCTGCTGGTCGGCGGACAGGGGCGGCTCGAGTCGGCGCTGTGCGGTGCCGGAGTCACCGCGAAGGTGGGGGCGGAGGGCGTGTACGCGGTCGCGTGGCACGACCGTGCGGGGGCGCCCTGGTCCCTGGCCATCAAGGCCGAGGATGGTGCGTCGCGCGGGGTCGGGGCGGTGGTCAACGCCCTGCTGGTCGCGTTGGGGGTGGTAGCCGCCGGTACCTGGCAGCCACCCCCGCCGCTGGGTGGTGGACGACCCGCAGGTCACGTCCGGCCTGCGCCGGGGGTGCTCGACGCCGTGGTTGGCCCGGTCCTCGACGCCGGAGGACGCGGCGTCGAGGCGGGCGGGGCGGCCGGTGCGGCCGCGGGCAGCGGCGCCGCCCGCCGTCAGGTACCGGGCCGGCACCTGTGAGTCGGGGGGATGGGCCCGAAGGCGGTAGGGTCCACGAGGCCGCTCGGCGGGGGGAGCTGCCGGGCCGGGTCAGGAGCGGACGGTGAGCGAGGACGTCGAGGACCCCCGCGGGGGCGATCGCGGTGACGCGGTGTCCGGTACCGCTGCCGAGGACGCTGCGCCACCGGCCCGGGGGGCGGTTGCCGAGGGCGACCAGGGCTCCGCCATCGACGAGCTCGGGAGCTACATCCGGCACCAACGAGAGGCGGCGGCGCTGTCGCTGCGCAAGCTCGCCAAGATCGCCGGGGTCAGCAACCCCTACCTGTCCCAGATCGAGCGGGGCCTGCGCAAGCCGTCAGCGGAGATCCTGCAGGCCATCGCCAAGGGGTTGGAGATCTCCTCGGAGACGTTGTACGTCAAGGCCGGCATCCTCGACGAGCGGGAGGTCGTGCTCGACGTGGAGGAGGCGGTGGCCGCGGACCCGCACCTGACCGGCCCGCAGCGCCAGGCGCTGCTGGAGATGTACCGGTCCTTCCGGCGGCTGTCGGAGCTGCACGAGCCCCGCCCCAGCCGCCGACGGCAGCTCCTCGATGCGCTGACCCCGGGGGACGTCGATGACGCGGCCATCCGCGCAGCCGGGAGCCGACACGAGCCCGAGGACGGTTGAGGGCGGCACGGGCGGTACGCGGACGCGTGGGAAGGCCGACGGCGGCGGCGACGTTCGACACCGTGCAGCCGACTACCATCCGCACCGGGGGCACTGCCGCGAAGCCCTGTTGGCACCCTCGGGCGAACCGGTCGGTGCGGGGGTTCGCACCGATGAAGGCCCGACCGTCGCGTCACGGGGTGGATCGGCCCTTCATCCGCACTGCCCCCGGCCGATGCGCACCCGGCCCCGCGACCCGCGCCGTCCCGACGAGGATCCGCCGTGATCGAGCTCCGTACCCACGACCAGCTGCCCCTTGGGGGTGACCGGTCGACCTGGGAGTTGCTCCTGGACGAGGACCCGCACGCCACGGTGTTCCACAGCCCGCGCTTCCTCGGTGTGTGGCACCGCGTCTTCGGTGGCGCTACCGCCGTCCGGGTCCACACCGTCCATCGGGATGGTCGCCTGATCGGCGTCGTTCCCGACGCCAACGACCTCCACGGCAGTGCCGGAGGACCGGAGGAGATCCGTCGCTTCCAGGGTGGCACCGAGGTGACGGACTACCTCGGTCCGGTCAGCCGCCCCGAGGATCGTGGCGATGTGGCCGACGCCTACGTCGCCAACCTCGCCGACGATGTGGATTGGGACGAGTTCGTCGCCGGCGGGCTCGCCGCCGACTCTGGCTGGCCCGACGTGTTCCGCCGCGCCCTCTCAGCCCATGGGCTGGAGGTCGTCGACGACGCGGTGGAGGACGTGTGTCCCCGGGTAACGCTCGCTGGCAGCCACGACGCGTTCCTCGCGGCGCTGCCGGGCCGCGCACGCCAGGAACTCAACCGCAAGACGCGTAAGCTCGCCCGCGACGCTGGCGAGCTGGAGCTGGTGCGGGTGCCCGATGCGGAGGTGGCCGGACGGCTCGACGCCTTCCTCGACCAGGCCGCCCTGAGCTTCCCCGACAAGGCCGGGTTCTTCCAGCGCGACGACATGCACGCCTTCTTCGCCGCGCTCGCCGAGGAGTTCGTCGGTGACGGGGTGTTCCGGCTCCACGAACTGCACGTCGGCGGCCTGCCCGCCGCGTCCACGGTGTCCCTGGTCCACGGTGGGAGCTGGGGGTTGTACAACTCGGCCTTCGATCCCTCCCTGGGGTCCTTGGCGCCCGGGATGGTGCAGCTGAACCTGCTGATCGGTGCGGCCGCCGAGGAGGGCCTGAAGGTCTTCGACCTGCTCCGCGGCGACGAACCCTACAAGTACCGCTTCGGTGCCACCGACCGGGCGCTGGAGCGTCTCGTGGTGCGGCGGGCGGACCCGTGAGCGGGAGCGGCGAGCAGGTCCGGCGCGCCACGCCCGTCCGGCGGGTCGCGGTGCTGAGCGTCCACACCTCCCCACTGGACAGGCCGGGGACCGGTGACGGTGGCGGGCTGAACGTCTACGTCCGCGAGGTCGCCACCCGCATCGCTGCCCGTGGTGTGCACGTCGACATCTTCACCCGCCGTACCGACCCCGCACTTCCGGGCACGGTGCCGCTGGCGCCCGGGGTCGACGTCCACCACCTCGATGCGGGGCCCGCGGCGCCGGTCGACAAGGAGCAGGTGGCCAACCATCTGTGTGCGTTCCTACTGGCGCTCAGAGCGCACCCGACCGCGGGCAGCCACGACGTGGTCCACGCGCACTACTGGCTGTCCGGGTGGGTCGGTCGGCGGATCGCGCCGCGGTGGGGCGTGCCGCTGGTCCAGACCTTCCACACCCTCGGGGTGCTCAAGAACGCCACCCTCGCTCCGGGCGACACGCCAGAGCCGCCCCTGCGCCTGCTCGCGGAGGAGCGCGTGGCCCAGGCCGCCGACCGGGTACTGGTGCTCACCTGTGGCGAAGCCCGGCTGCTGCACTGGACCTACGGGTTGTCGGGCGCGCGGCTGACGGTGGTGCCCGCCGGGGTCGACCTCGACCGCTTCGGGCCGGCGCAGGATGGCCCGGTGGGTGGCGCACCTGGGCCGGAGCTGCTGTTCGTCGGTCGGCTCCAGCCGCTCAAGGGTCCCGATGTCGCGATCCGCACCCTGGCGGAGCTGCGTCGCACCCTGCCAACGGCCCGTCTCAGGATCATCGGTGGTGCGTCGGGCAACGGCCACGGAACCAGCGGCCCGGCGCAGCTGCGTGCCCTGGCTGCCGAGCTCGGTGTCGGTGATGCGGTGCAGATCGAGGATGCCGTGGAGCAGCACCTGCTCGTCGACCGGTACCGCGCCGCCGACGTGCTGCTCGCGCCCTCGCGCAGCGAGACCTTCGGGTTGGTGGCCCTCGAGGCCCAGGCGTGCGGCACGCCGGTGGTCGCCGCCGACGTTCCCGGGCTCGAGGCCGTGGTCCGCGACGGCGGGGTCCTGGTGCCCGGTCACGAGCCGACCGATCACGCGGCGGCGGCCCTGACGCTGCTCACCGACCCCGCGCACGCCGCGGCCGTCAGCCGCGCGGGCATCGCTGCGGCCCGGGCGGCATCCTGGGACCGCACCGTCAGCCGGCTGCTCGACGTCTACGCCGAGGTGGTGTCCGAGTTCCCTGCTGCCGTCCCGGCGGCGGCGACCGGCGCAGCGCCCCATGGCGCGCCGCCCACGGGTCAGCAGCTGGTCGAACGCTCCGCCTGAGCCGACCAGCGTGGCTGGTCCGGCCCGGGCAGCTGCCGGGTCCACGCGGGGAGCGCACCCCCGCGGCCTCAGCCCTCGTGCGGGTAGGACCAGTGCGTCGGGCCCGCCCACGTCTCCTTGATCGCCCGCGGCGAGCACCACCGCCCAAGGTTGAACACCGACCCGGCCTTGTCGTTGGTGCCGGATCGGCGCGCGCCGCCGAAGGGCTGGCGGCCGACCACCGAGCCCGTCGGCTTGTCGTTGATGTAGAGGTTGCCCGCGGTGTGGCGCAGCGCCTCGGTCGCCCGGGCGACCGCGCTGCGGTCGTCGGCGAACACCGCACCGGTCAGGGCGTAACGGGTCGCCTGGTCCACCTCCGGCAGCAGCGCGTCGAACCGGTCGTCGTCGTAGACGTGCACGGTGAGGATCGGCCCGAACAGCTCCTCGGTCATGGTGAAGGCCCGCGGGTCGTCGGTGACCAGCACCGTCGGCGGGACGAACCACCCGTCGGTGTCATCGCACTCCCCGCCGACCAGCAGCTCCGCGCCCTCGGCCTGCGCCCGCGCGATGGCCTCGGCGTGCTTGCGGAAGGCGTTGCCGTCGATGACCGCACCGAGGTAGAGGGACAGGTCGCGGCCGACGTCCCCCATGGACAGCGACCGGGCGAGGTCAGCGAGGTGGTCCTTGACGGCCGGCCACAGGCTGCGGGGCAGGTAGGCGCGCGACGCCGCGGAGCACTTCTGCCCCTGGTACTCGAAGGCGCCCCTACCAAGGCCCACCACCAGCCGCTGCACGTCGGCGCTCGGATGCGCGAGGACGAAGTCCTTGCCGCCGGACTCGCCGATGATCCGGGGGAAGCTCGTGTAGCGACCCACCTGCGCGCCGATGCGCTCCCAGAGCGAGGACAGGACACGCTCGGAGCCGGTGAAGTGCAGGGCGCCGAAGCGCGGGTCGGCGGTGGCGACCTCGGCAGCCAGGGCGCCGTCGCCGTGCACGAGGTTGATCACCCCGGGGGGCAGGCCGGCGGCCTCCAGCAGGCGCATCGTGTGGTGGGCGGCCAGCGCCTGCTTCTCCGACGGCTTCCATACCACGGTGTTGCCCATGATGGCGGGGGCGGTGGGCAGGTTGCCGGCGATCGCGGTGAAGTTGAAGGGGGTGATGGCCAGCACGAAGCCGTCGAGCGGCCTGAGGTCGACGCGGTTCCACTCGCCGTCCACCGACAGGGGCTGCTCGTCCTGGAGCTGCCGGGCGTAGGCGACGTTGAAGCGGAGGAAGTCGATCAGCTCGCAGGCGGCGTCGATCTCCGCCTGCTGGACCGACTTGGACTGGCCGAGGATCGTGGCGGCGTTGATGCGATCCCGCCACGGACCGGCCAGCAGGTCGGCCGCCCGCAGGAAGACCGCCGCCCGGTGCTCGAAGGGCATCGCCGCCCACTCGGGTCGCGCGTCCTCGGCGGCCTCGACGGCACGCTCCACCTCGGCGCGGGTGGCGCCGTGCACCTCGGCGAGCTCGAGACCGTGGTCGTGCGGCGCGCGCTGCACGAAGGTCTGGCCGGTGGTGACCGGGACGCCGCCGATGACGCAGGACGCCTCGATGGGGGAGGCCGCCATGTCAGCCACCACCGCCTCCAGTGAGCGCCGTTCGTCGCTGCCGGGGGCGTAGCCGCGGACCGGCTCGTTCACCGGCGGTGGGATCGGGATGCTGCCGTCGCTCATGGTCATCCACTTCCGTAGGTCGCTGGTCAGCCTGCCAGGTGTCGGCGCAGGATGCACCGCCGCGTGCGTCGGGGTGCGCGTCGGCGTGCGCGACCGTGGCGCCCACCGTCGTGCCGGCGGTGTCAGAAGGACGTTGCGCTGGGCGTCTCGGGGGGTGTGCGGTCCGTCAGCGCCCGTGCGAAGAACAGCAGGTTGGCCGGACGCTCCGCGAGTCGTCGGGTGAAGTAGGGGTACCACTCGGTACCGAAGGGCACGTAGATGCGCAGGCGGTAGCCCTCGGCGACCAGGGCCTGCTGCATGTCGGGACGCACCCCGTAGAGCATCTGGAACTCGAAGGTCGAACGGTCCCGCTCCAGCAGCGCCGCTGCTCGCTTGATGGCACCGACGAGACGGTGGTCGTGGGTGGCGAAGCGGGGCTCGTGCCCGTTGGCGAGGAGGTAGCGGGCGTCCTCGAGGTAGGCACGGTCGACGTCGGTCTTGCGCTGGTGGGCGACGAAGGGTGGCTCGGCGTACGCGCCCTTGCACAGCCGTAAGCTGGCGCCGGCGGCCGTCAACCGGCGCAGGTCCGCGGGCGTGCGGTGCAGGTAGGACTGGACCGCGCAGCCGACGTTGCCGTGGCCATCCTCCTGGGCGCCTTCGACCAGCCGGATCGTGGCCTCGACGGTCGCGTGGTCCTCCATGTCGATCGTCATGTGGACGCCGGCTGCGTCGGCAGCAGCGGCTAGGCGGTCGACCAGCGCGGCGGCACCCGCCTCATCGACCAGCAGACCGAGCTGGCTCGGCTTGATGGAGATACCGGCGGACAGGCCGCGGTCACCGATCCGCTCCAGCAGCTCGAGGTAGACCTCTGCCGCGGCGTTGGCCTGCGCCATCGAGCCGACGGACTCACCCACGTGGTCGAGGGTGAGGTCCATGCCCCGTGCGGTCAGGGTCTCGGCAGCGGCCATGCACGCGGCCGCGCCGTCGCCCGCCACGTACCGCTCCACCACACGGCCTACCGTGGCGCTGCGCCGTGCGGTGGACGCGAGCGCGTCGTTGTCGGCCGCCCGGAGGAGGAACCAACGCAGCATCTACCGCTCCAGCGACTGTCGGGGACCGCGGCGGGAGCATAGCCGTGCGTCGGACGGCAGACTGCCGCGGGGCGAGGGTGGTGGCGCCGCCGAGCGGCGCCCTGGCAGGGTGTCGGTACGCAGGGTGCAGGACGGGGAGGTGGAGAGATGAGCGAACCGATCGGTGCGTTGATCCTCGAGGTGCTCGAGGCGGCCGGCCTCGAGGTCACCGAGGTGGGACAGGGCCGGTGGATGACGATGCTGTCGGGGGAGTGGAAGCGCACCATCCCGCTGCTGCTCACGCTCAAGGACCGCCGGCTGACGGCCACCTCGCTGTTCGCCGGTGTCCCCGACGAGGGGCATGAGGAGGTGTACCGCATCCTGCTCCAGCGCAACCAGCGCCCGGGACCGGTCCACTTCGCCCTGGACGACGAGGGTGACCTGATCCTGACGGGCTCGATCCCCCTGCAGGCCGTCGATACCGACACCCTCGACGAGCTGCTCGGGCAGGTGCTGGTGCTCAGCGACGAGACCTTCAACCAGGTGCTTCGGGCCGGGTTCGCGACCTACCTGGCCGCGGAGCAGCGGTGGCGCGCCAAGGTCGGGCTCCCGCCGAACCCCGTCGCTCCACCGGACCAGCCGGCCGCGTCGCAACCGGGACCCGCGACCGGCTCGACGGGCCGAGGTGAGTAGGCTCGCCGACCGCCACAGGACAGGAGCGTGGGCATGGACGGTCGTCTCGCGATCATCGGGACGGGCAGGATCGGAGAGGCGCTGCTGCGGGGGCTGCTGCGCTCCAGCTGGCTGGACCCGGCCCGGGTGGTGTGCACCGACGCCCTCGAGGCCCGCTGCAACCAGCTCACCGCGGAGTACGGGGTCGAGGCCACCACGGACAACCGTGCCGCCGTGCGCTCCGCCGACGTGGTGCTCATCGCGCTCAAGCCGCAGGTGCTGGTCCGCGCCCTGACCGCGATCACCGACGCCTTCACCCCCCGTCAGACCGTGATCTCCGTGGCGGCGGGGATCCCCACCTCGACGATCCAGGACGCCATCGAGGGTGAGGTGCCCGTGGTGCGGGTGATGACCAACACCCCGGTCCAGGTGGACGAGGCGATGTCGGTGCTCAGCGGCGGCACACACGCCGGGGAGCGCGACCTCGACCTCGCCGAGGAGATCCTCTCCCACGTCGGCCACGTGGTGCGGATGGACGAGGAGCACCTCAACGCGGTCACCGCGCTCTCGGGCTCCGGTCCCGCCTACTTCTTCCTCCTCGCCGAGGCCATGATCGACGCCGGCATCCTCCTGGGGCTTCCCCGGGACGTCTCGACGCAGCTCATCATCCAGACGATGGTCGGTTCGGCGACCATGCTGCGAGACAGCGGCCGGCACCCCGTGGAGCTGCGGGAGATGGTGACCTCGCCCGGCGGGACGACCATCTCGGCGATCCGCACCCTGGAGTCGGCGAGGGTGCGGGCCGCCTTCCTCGATGCCATCGAAGCGGCGAAGCTGCGCGGTGAGGAGCTGGCCCGCGGGGAGTGATCCGCCCCCTGCAGGCCGGCGGGTGGTCCACAGCGCAGCCGACACACGGCACCCTGGGGTTCGAGCGCTTCCTGGTGCAGGCGTCCCGCCTGCGCCGGCCGCCGCGCCGTCCACCACCCGCGCCGTCCACCACCCGCACCCAGGAGTCCCCCGTGCGCCGACACCGAGCTTCGGCCGGCGTGGCCGTCCTCGCGCTGGCCGCCGTCGTCCTCGCCGCCTGCACCGGTGATGACGACCAGGTCTTCGGCACCGCCGAGGTGGCCGAGGGCGAGGTGGTCCAGACCGTCGCGGCCGCCGGCGTGCTGGAGCCGGCGGGCCGGACCACCGTCACCGCACCCTCCGCCGGTGAGATCGAGGTGCTCGACGTCGCCGACGGTGACCGGGTCGAGTCCGGTGATCCCCTCTTCACCCTGCGCTCGGACTCCCTCGAACAGCAACTGGAGCAGGCGGAGGCGGCGGTGGAGACCGTCGGGATGCTGGCCGGCGCCCCGGATGGCCTCGCCAGCGTGGACCTCGCACCGGTCGTGACCTCCCTGCAGGCCCAGCTCGACGCGGTGGTCCCCGCCCTGCTCGGCACGCTCGAGGACCAGGTCGGGGCCCTCGAAGCGACCATCACGGCGGTGACCTCCGCCACCGAGGAGAGCGGCCGCGCCACCGTTGCGGCCCTGCGCGATCTGCGTGACACCCTCGGTGGCGCGCTGCCGGAGGAGCTGGGTGTCGACCCGGAGACCATCGCGGCCCCGGCCGCCGAGTCCACCCTGGTGACCGTCGACACCGCCGAGCTCGAAGCGTCACTGGCCAGCTCCCAGGCGCGCCTGCACACGACGCAGACCGAGTACCGCGCGGCGACCGCGCAGCTCGACGAGGTGGCGGCCTCCCTGTCGGCCCAGACGGAGGGCGCCGCCGAGGCGCAGGATGCCGCCGTTGCGGCGCAGCGGGAGCAGGCCGAAGCCGCGGTGGAGGCCGTGCGCGAGCGGATCGAGGACCTGGCGGTGGTCGCACCGGACAGCGGCGTCGTGGAACTGGTGCGTGATGCGGGTGGTGGCGACCTCGGGGGCCTCGGCGCCCTGGAGGGACTCGAGGGTCTCGGCGATGTCGGTGACCTCGAGGGGCTGGGTGGCGAGTTGGGTGAGCTCGGCGAGCTGGGCGACGGCCTCGGGGGCGATGCCGGTGACCTCGACGGGGTGCTCGGGGGCGAGGCGGGTCCCAACGGCGCCGAGGGACCTGCTGAGGTGGGTGCACGCGTCGGTGCCGGCCAGCCGGTACTGACCATCTTCGACCTCGACGTCTTCACCGTCCGCGCCGAGGTGGATGAGCTCGACGTCATCGAGGTGGCCGCCGGGCAGGAGGGGGTCGTGCTGGTCGACGCCTTCCCCACCGCGGAGCTGCGCGGTGTGGTGGAGCGCGTCGGGATCGAGCCGCGCCAGGTCGGGACCGGCGGCGCCCAGTTCCCGGTCACCGTCCGGATAGAGGAGGTCCCCGACGACGTCGACCTCCGGCTCGGGATGACCTCCTCGGTGGAGATCGAGGTGCGGGCCGTGGCGGGCGAGCTCGTGGTCCCGAGCTCCGCCCTGCTGCGTCGTGGTGGCGATGAGATCATCCACGTGGTGCGCGACGGACGCGCGGAGCGCGTCAACGTGGAGGTGCTCGCCCTCGGGGACGGCGTCGCGGCGGTCGAGGGTCCGGTCGAGCCCGGCGATGTGGTGGTCACCACCGGGGTCGAACTGCTCGAGGACGGACAGGAGATCGAGACCGAACCTGACGACGACCTGGCGGCCGCACCGCCCGCGGCCCGATGAGCGGAGGCCAGGAGACGGCCCCTCTGCTCACCGCCGAGGAGGTCACCCGCGTCTACGTCCTCGGCCGCGACAACGAGGTGCACGCCCTGCGCGGTGTCAGCTTCGCGGTCGACCACGGTGAGCACGTCGCCATCGTCGGGTCCTCCGGGTCCGGCAAGTCCACCCTGCTGAACCTGCTGGGCGCCCTGGACCGGCCCACCAGCGGGCACGTCCGCTACCACGGGCGGGACGTCCGCGACATGGACGACACCGAGCTCGCCCAGCTGCGCAACGCCGACATCGGCTTCGTGTTCCAGTCCTTCCAGCTCCTGCCGCGCCTGACGGCCCTGGACAACGTGGTGCTGCCCCTGGTCTACCGGCCCGGGTCGCCACGCGAGCGGCGGGAGCGGGCCCGGCTCGCGCTCGAGCGGGTCGGTCTGGCGGACCGTGTGACGCATCGGCCGGGTGAGCTGTCGGGTGGTCAGCAACAGCGGGTGGCCATCGCCCGTGCGCTGGTGACCGAGCCGGCGCTGCTGCTGGCCGACGAGCCGACGGGCAACCTCGACTCCCGCACCGGCGAGGAGATCATGATCCTGCTGGAGGAGCTCCACCGCGATCGCGGGACCGCCCTGGTCGTGATCACCCATGAGGCCGAGGTCGCTGCCCGGGCGGCACGTCGTATCGAGCTGCGTGACGGGCTGATCGTCGCCGAGGCGGCGTGATCGTGCCGTCGGTTCCCCACCGGGTGGCGCTGCCGGTATGAGCCTGCGCGAGTCGCTGCGCGTCGCGATGCAGGCGTTGCGTGCCAACCGCCTGCGGTCCGCACTGACCACCCTCGGTGTGCTGATCGGGGTGATGTCGGTGGTACTGCTGGTGGCCATCGGCCAGGGCGCCCGCTCGGAGATCACCGGCGCGATCGAGGGGCTCGGCTCCAACCTGCTCTTCGTGCTGCCGGGGGACGGCGACTTCGGTGGTGGCCCGCAACGCTCCAGCTTCCAACTCGACGACGTGGAACGTCTCGATCGGGCCCTGCCCGGCGGTGAGGGACGCGCCGCCGGGTACGTGATCGGCGGCGAGGCGGTCCAGGCCGAGGGCAACCGGTTCAACGCCACGGTGTTCGGGATCACCGAGAACTACCTCGGTGTGGTGGACCGCACCGTGGCCCGGGGGCAGTCCCTGAGCGCCTCCGACATCGCGACCGGCCGTCGGGTGGCGGTGCTCGGTGCCACCAGCGCGGAGACCCTGTTCCCGGGGCAGGATCCGATCGGGCGCACGGTGTCGCTGGGCGCGATCCGCTACCGGGTCGTCGGCGTCCTCGACCGGGTGGGGACCACCGCGTTCGGCCCGGACGTCGACCGGCAGGTGCTGATCCCCGTCAGCGCCGCGCAGCGGTTGTTCGGCTCCACGCGCATCGACGCGATCTTCGTGCGGGCGGAGTCGACGGTGGGCATCGAGGCGGACCGCGAGGCGGCACGGGCCGCGCTGGCGGAACGGCTCGACGAGGAGGAGTTCAGCGTCGTCTCCCAGGACGAGATCATCGGCGTCGTCGGTGACATCCTCCAGATCCTGACCTGGGTGCTCGCCGCCATCGCCGGCATCTCCCTGCTGGTGGGCGGGGTCGGGGTCTCCAACATCATGCTGGTGTCGGTCAGCGAGCGGACGCGCGAGATCGGCCTGCGCAAGGCCATGGGGGCCCGCACGCGCGACATCACCCGCCAGTTCCTCTTCGAGGCGGTGGCGCTGACCGGCCTCGGCGGCGTGGTGGGGCTCGGTCTCGGCATCGCCGCTGCCGAGGTGGTGGCCGCCGTGGCCCCGGTCCCTGCGGAGGTGACCTGGTGGTCGATCGCGTTGGCACTCGGTGTGTCGGTGCTGGTCGGCCTGGTCTTCGGGGTCCTGCCTGCCCGCCGTGCGGGCCAACTCGACCCCGTTGCGGCGCTGCGGCACGAGTGAGCCGGTGCAGGTCCGCGCCGGCGTCCGCGCGGCGACCTCGCCGGCGTCCGCGCCGGCGTCCGCGCGCCGACCTCGCCGGCGTCCGCGCCGGCGCACGCCCGTTGACCGCGCCGGCGTCCGCGCGCCGGCGCACGCCCGTTGACCGCGCCGGCGCACGCCCGTTGACCGCGCCGGCGCACGCCCGCCGACCGGCAGCGGTGGCCGGGTGCGGGATCAGCCTCTCGACCTTCGCGGTCGTCTGCGGTGCGTGTGTAGGCTCGCGGGGCCGGACCGGCAACGGTCGTGACCCGGGTCCGGTGCGGTCGGGGAGGAGCAGCCGGTGGCGGGTGAGGGCGCACGGGCGCGCGGTCGCGTCGCCCTGATCTGGGATGAGCGCGCCGCTGGCTACGACCTCGGACCGGGACATCCTCTCGCGCCCGTGCGGGTGGAGCTCACCGTGGACCTCATCCGTCGGGTCGGGCTCCTCGGCAACGGTGTCGATGAGGTGCTGCCCCGCCCGATGGACGATGCGGAGCTCCTGCGCCTGCACCGTGAGGACTTCGTCGACACCGTCCGGAGGCTGTCCTGGGACCCCACGGCCCGGGCGGAGGCGCGCTACGGCCTCGGGCCGGGGGACACGCCGGCGTTCGAGGGCATGCACCCGGCCTCGGTGCTGATCTGTGCCGCGTCCATCGAGGCGGCACGCCAGGTCTGGGAGGGCGAGGCCGACCACGCCTTCAACCCTGCCGGCGGTCTGCACCACGCCATGCCGGATCGTGCCGCCGGGTTCTGCATCTACAACGACCCCGCCATGGCGATCGACTGGCTGCTGGAGCACGGCGCCGAGCGCATCACCTACGTCGACGTCGATGTCCACCACGGTGACGGGGTCGAGGTGATGTTCCGTGACGACCCTCGGGTGCTGACCATCTCGCTCCACGAGTCCGGTCGCTTCCTGTTCCCCGGGACCGGCGCCGCGGACGACATCGGCGGGCCTGGTGCCGAGGGCAGCGCAGCCAACCTCCCCCTGCACCCGGGGACGACGGGGTCGATCTGGCTGGAGGCCTTCGACGCCGTCGTGGAGCCGCTGGTCCGCGCCTTCGACGCCGACGTGCTCGTGACCCAGCTCGGCTGTGACACCCACGCCACGGACCCGCTCGCCCACCTCGCGCTCACCGTGGACGACATGGCCGCGATCTACGCACGGTTGCACCGGCTGGCACACGAGACCGCCGAGGGCCGTTGGCTCGCGATGGGTGGTGGCGGTTACCAGCTCGTCAGCGTCGTGCCACGGGCGTGGACGATGGCCTTCGCGGAGATGACGGGTCGGCGCGTGCCGGTGGAGACGCCGATGGGGTGGCGGGAGCTCGCCGTGGAGCGCACGGGTGACGTCCCACCCACCGCCTTCCTCGAGGATCCGGTCCGGGTGTCCGAGGCGATGCGCACCCAGGCGGCTGATGCCGCCCGCACGTCCATCCAGGCGCTGCGTGAGATCCTGCTGCCTCACCACGGCGTGCGTTGAGCGCGCGAGGACGGCTCGATGGAGCTGGTGTGGCCGGGGAGCAGCCACGGTGCGCAACGGTGGCCTACGAGCCGTTACGGCCTCTGGTGTGGCGTCCTACGCCAGGTGTACGGTCCTGACGCAGTACGGAGCAGCGGTGCATCGACGAGCAGGGATCGGTACCGCCGGCCCGGCCATGCCGCGCGGTGCGGCTGGCGTACCGTCCCCGACGGGTCGGTTGGGAGCTGGCCACGGCACGAGAGAGGTACGGATGGGACGACAACTGCTGACGGCGGCGGAGGTGGCCGGGGAGCTGCGGGTCTCCACGATGACGATCTACCGTCTCATCCGGAGTGGGGAGCTGCCAGCGGTCCGGGTCGGTCGCAACTACCGGGTCCGCGAGGACGACCTCGTCACCTACCTCGAGTCACAGGTCGTCGATCCCGCGACGATCGAGCTCGACGGCCTCGACGCCGACGGCCGGGTCGGGCCCTGAGGCGGCACCGACGCGCCCTGCTGACCGCAGGGCTCGCGAGAGCCCGCGCGCAAGGCCGTCGTCGGGGTGGTGGCCGTCCCACCGTGACTTCGGCTCGCGTCACGGGTGTCCGCACGCTTGACTGAAGGGTGTGCGCGGGCCGACAGGCTCCCGAGCCCGAGGTCGGACGGCCGCGGGGCTGCACGGCCACGGGTCGCAAGCCCGGGTGACGACGACCCCTGGCGCCGTAGGCGCTCGGGGTTCTCGCAGATACGCGCCGGAACGCCGGGAGGTGCAGGAGCGTGGTCGACGGTCGTCGGGTGCTGATCACGGGCATCTCCGGGCAGCTCGCGGGCATGGTCGCGGGTGCGCTGGAGGCGCGCGACGACATCCTGGAGATCGTCGGGATCGACGTCCGCGAGCCGCAGCATGACCTCCGGCGGACCGAGTTCGTCCGCGCCGATCTGCGCAACCCGCTCGTGGCGCGGGTGTTGGAGGCCGCTGCGATCGACACGGTCGTGCACCTTTCCATCACCTCGCAACCGCGCGCCGCGGGGGGCCGCAGCCAGATGAAGGAACACAACGTCATCGGCACGATGCAGCTCATGGCGGCGTGCCAGGCGGCGCCTTCGCTGCGCCGTGTGGTCCTGAAGTCGACCGGTGCGGTCTACGGCTCGTCCCACACCGACCCGGCCCTGTTCCGCGAGGACGCCACTCCCGAGGTCGCGCCGCGACAGGGGTTCGGGCGTGATGCCAGCGAGGCGGAGGGCTACGTCAGGATGCTGGGGCGCCGGCGCCCCGAGGTGGACGTCTCGATCCTGCGGTTGTCGAACCTGGTCGGTCCACGGGTCGACTCCGCCTTCCAGTCCTTCTTCTCGCTGCCGGTCCAGCCGAGCGTCGCCGGCTTCGATCCACGGCTGCAGTTCTGCCATGAGGAGGACGCCGTGGCCGTCCTGGCCGAGGTCGCCGGCGGCGACCGCGCCGGGACCTACAACGTGGCCGGGTCAGGGGTGCTGTACCTGTCCCAGGCGATCCGGAAGTCGGGTCGGTTGCCCGTCGCGGTGCCCCTGCCCTTCGTCTCCGCGGTGGCCGGCGTGTTGCGGCGTGCGGGCCGTGCGGACGTCGCTCCCGACCAGTTGCGGATGCTGCAGTTCGGTCGGGTCATGGACACCACCAAGCTCCGTCAGGAGCTCGGCTACCGGCCGCGTTACACCACCCGCGAGGCGTTCGAGGACTTCCTGGAGCGTCGACGCATCCGCGGGATGATCGACAGCGAGGACGTGGTCCGTTGGGAACGTGAGCTGTACGACTTCCTCCAGCGCAAGGGGCAGGAACGCTTCCTGGAGGCACAGCGCGCTGAGCAGGAGGGACGCGCATGAGCGATGCCGCCAGCAACGACGCCCGCGTGTACTCCCTGGAGGACCAGCGGGCCGCTCGTGAGGCGCGGTCCGGCGGGGAGCCCGGCGAGCACCGCGCCCGGTGCGCGGCGGTGACCGGCAGCGGGTCACCGTGCCGCAACTACGCGGTCGAGGGGGAGCTGTGCCGTGTCCACGCCCGCGCCTCCGGCGGTGCGCAGGGCACCCACGGGCGCACCCCGCCACCTCGGCGCCAACCGGGCCTTGCCGGCCCCGGCGGTCCCCCCGGATCCACCGGCAACGCGCCTTCGGGGCGGTCGAAAGGGCAGGAGGGTGGGGACGCTGCGGCGGAACGATCCGGACCGTCCGCGCCCGGCGCTCGGACCGCGAGGCTCGGTGACGACGACGGACCCGAGGGCGCGACCGGTGCCGCGCCGGGTGGCGGTCCGTCCTACGGCTCCTTCCGCTGGGCGGAGACGCAGCTACTGCAGCGCGGCTACGGTGCGGCGGTCGACGGGCTGGAGCTGCTCCGCGACGCGGCGGACGACCGGTTCCTGGACGCGCTGCGGGGTCTGGTCGGCTTCCTCCGCCGGCGGGTGACGGGGGAGTACGACGTCGACGAGTTCGGCTTCGACGAGGACCTGACCACCCACGTCCTCATGCCCCTCCTCCGGCCGCTGCATCGCACCTACTGGCGGGTGACCTCCCACGGGATCGGGCACGTGCCCCCCGAGGGCGGCGCGCTCCTGGTCGCCAACCACGCGGGGACCCTGCCAGCCGATGCCCTGATCACCCGGTTGGACGTCTTCGACCTCACGGGGCGCCACGCCCGAGAGCTGGGCGCCGACCTGGTGTTCCGCACGCCCTTCGTGGGCGAGTTCGCCCGCAAGACCGGCGCGACGCTCGCCTCAGGTGATGACGCGGACCGGCTGCTCGCGGCGGGTGAGCTGGTGGCGGTGTGGCCGGAGGGGTTCAAGGGTCTCGGCAAGCCGTGGCGCGACCGGTACAAGCTGCAACGGTTCGGACGGGGTGGGTTCGTGGCCACCGCCTCCCGCGCCGATGTGCCCATCATCCCGACGGCGATCGTGGGCAGCGAGGAGATCTACCCGATGCTGTTCGATCTGCGCATCGTCGCGCGGTTGCTCGGGTTCCCCTACTTCCCCGTGGTGCCGCAGATGTTCGCGCTGCCGTTGCTCGGGCCCTTCGCGCTGCTCCCACTGCCGAGCAAGTGGATCATCGAGTACGGCGAGCCGATCGACACCACCGTGCTGTCCGGCGAGTTGGCCGAGGACCCCATGGCGCTGTTCGACCTCACCGACCAGGTGCGCGAGCGCATCCAGCAGATGCTGTACCGCAACCTGATGGGGCGCCGCTCGGTGTTCCTCTGACCGGCGGGGTCAGGCCGTCACAGCTGCGCCGCTCGGTGTTCCTCTGACCGGCGGGGTCAGGCCGTCACAGCTGTGCCGCTCGGTGTTGCTCTGGCCGACGGGGTCAGGCCGTCACAGCTGCGCCGCCTGACTCAGTTGGATGGCGGCTGCCGCGATGATGACGAGCAGCAGGACCGCCAGGGCGATGGTGGTGCCGTTGCGCATGTCGTCCCTGTCCGTCAGGTGCCGTCGGGTGCGACCGTCGGCTGGTCCGCGTCATCCTCGGCGTAGGGCGCCTTCGCGACCACGTCGGGTCGACCGAGGACGTCCTCTGCGGGTGCGCCCGCCAGCAGCGCCTCTGCCTTGAAGCGCTCCTGGCGGAGGTAGCCGACCAGTGCGGACCGGTCGTCGAGGTAGCGGCGGCAGTCGAGTTCGAGGGTGATCGCGGTCTCGCCGCGGCCGACCGCTCCGAGCCCGCGGCGCTCATCCTCGCCGATGCTCGCGAGGAAGGACGCCAGGGGGAGGCGGCCGTGGCCGAGCGGGGCGTGGCTGTCCCTCGGTCCGCCACGGTGATCGGACACGTGCAGATGAGCGGTCTGCTCCCGTAGTTCCCGGTACGCCGCGTTGATGTCCACCTCGGCGACCCCGAAGTGGCTGGTGTCGAGCACCACGTGGTGGAACGGGGAGAGGTGCTCGGCGGTGGTATAGCGGTGGAAGCGCACCGGGCGGTTGCCGACCGCGACCGGGTAGAGGTTCTCCACCCCCACCCGCGCGCCATGCACCGCCGCCTCGTCATCGGCCTCGTCGAGCAGCCACCGGTGGAACCCACGCTGCCACCGGTAGGGCGGGTGGACGATCATCAGGTTGGCGCCGATCGCACCGGCGAGCTCCAGCGAGCGCCGTGCCTTGTCGACGGGGTCGGTGCCGAACACCCGACGTGTCAGGAGCAGGAAGGGGCCGTGGACGACCTCGGGCCGGATCCCCTCGGAGCGGACCGCGGCCTGGACCTGCTCGGCGTCCTGCGTCGCAGGATCCTGGGTGACCATGAGCTCCGCACCGTCGTAGCCGGCTTCGGCGATGACGCCGAAGGCCCAGTCCAGAGGACGGGCGAACAGGGATCCGGTCGAAGCGAGGAAGCGCATACCGCCACGCTACCGGTCGTCCACGCGCGAACCGGTTCCGGGTACGTCGCATCGGCGGTGGTCCGCGCCCTGCACCTTCCGGAACCCCGCCTACGGCCCAGCTACGGCGCTGAGGTGTCCACGTGGCTCAGGCAGCCGGGTCCTCCGCCAACTCCGCCAGCACCTCGTCGAGGGGGATGTCCCGCTCACGTGCCTCGTGCTTCGCGAGGAGCAGCGTGGTGCGGTCCGGGGTGACCCGCTGCTCGGGCACCGGGTGCGGATCGGGCGCGGGTTCGGCATCATCGGCCGGCCCAGGCCCGTCACCGTCTCCCCCGCCCACGCTGTCGGAGTTGGCGCCGCTCGCACCGTCAGCGTTGTCCCCAGGGTCCTCGTCCGTGGCGGGGGCTGGCGTCGGCTCGGGCTGCGGTGCGGGATCGGTCGCCGGCTCCGGCTCCGGCTCCGGGGCCGCGCTGCTGGCACCGGTCGGCTGGCGGAACATCTGGGTGACCCAGATCGTGCCGTCGACGACCACGACCCCGATGCCGATCTGCGTCCAGTCACCGCCGAGGATGTTGGCCCGGTGGCTCGGGGAGTCCATCAGTGCACGGTGTATCGCGTCGACCGAGGGCCCCCGTCCCACGTTCTCGCCGAGCTTCTGCCACCCGCTGACGCTGCCGCCGAGGTTGGGGTTGTGGTGCAGGTTGCTCGCGTTGCCCATCACGCGGCTGTGCGCTCGCGCCGCGGAGGTCAGGTCCCCGGCCACCGCCAGGGCGGGCAGGCCGTGGGCCGCGCGTGCGTCGTTGGCGGCGGCGATGAAGGCGGCCTCGATGCCGCTGTCGGCGTGGGCTGGACCCGTGAGTGGGGGCAGGGACGCCGCCACGAGTGCCAGCGCTGCCACGAGCAGCACCGATCGCGGTCGACCCCACGCAGCGGTCCGAGAGGGCCGGTGGGATGGGCTCGGGACGAGAAGGGGTGCCACGGGTGCGTCCGTTCAGCCTGGACGGAGCCCCACGTGGGGGGTAGGAGGTTCCTTCGGTAGCCCGGTGGTCCTAGCCGCCATGCGCCCGTAGACCCGGTGCTTTGCTGACCGCCCTTTCGGACGGGGTGCCGTTGTCGAGAAGCTCCGCCTGCGTCGTTCGCCCCCGGTATCGGCGCACGCGACGGTGCGCTTTAGGCCACCCTCATGCCAGCGATGGGTCTGGGGTAGCGCCCGGCGCCGCGCGACCCCGGTGGTTGATCACCGGGGGATAGGGTCACGCCCGCCCAACGCGGGGAGTCGTCGATGGCGCGTCACCGACCCTCGATCGTCGTCTACACCCGTACCGGCTGCGGTCTGTGCGTCGCAGCCGAGCGGTTGGTGGCTCGTGAGGCGCAGCGCCGGGCGCCCCTGCCGTCCCGCGCGGACATCGAGGTGGTCGATGTCGACGCCGACGAGGAACTGGTGCGCCGTTTCGGCGTGCGCGTTCCCGTGGTGGTCGTGGACGGTCGGGAGGTGGCCGAGCTGGAGGTCTCCCGCGATGCGGTACGCGGTGCGTTGCGCGCCGCCCGACGCCGTCGGGCCGGCTGAGTTCCGCGGCTGTGCGTGCACCCCGTGCGGCCCTCGGCCGCGCGCCCGTACCGCACGGCCCGCGGCTGTGCGTGCACTCCGTGCGGTCCGCGGCCGCGCGCCCCTGCCGCACGGCCCGCGGCTGTGCGTGCACCCCGTGCGGCCC